>JBAMLQ010000027.1:0-1064 GCA_039793505.1 Candidatus Micrarchaeia archaeon | reverse complement strand
GATCAGAGGAAAGCCCGGTCTCAAGCGCATGGACCCTTTTCTCCTCTTCACCATAGCACTCCTCAAGCGAGTTGAAGCCATTTTGGCTCCCCATGCAGCCATAGAATGGGGTCCAATTGTGAGCTGGATAGACAAGTATATTTTCATCTATTGAGTAAAGCCTTTCTACCATCTCTGCCGGCTCTACATTTAGAGTTGGCCTTCCGTCTATGGAAAGGTCGCCATATTTGGAGAGCACTTCCCTTATCTGCTCGGCAGCATCAAGAGATGGAGCATGTATTACATGGTGGACCTTCTTTATACTATCCTTTCTCCTAAACACTGTCGACACCTCGACAGTAAGCATGAACCTCATGTTTCTGTATATATAAAGCCCTTCCTCTGCCGGCTTCAGTTTTTCCTTAAGCTCATTGAACCAGAGAGGATGCGTAAAGTCACCGGTGCCGACAACGCTTATCCCCTTGTTTCTTGCCCCTTCAGCTATTCCGTCAAGGTTAAGGTTCTCGCTTGTTGCTCTAGAATACCTGCTATGTATATGGAAATCGCAATAGAACTTCACACTATTACCTGCTTTTCGTAACACCGTTCTTTGGGCAGATCTTGCTTATAACGCACTTTGAGCATTCAGGCGCAGCACTTTTGCATACGGCTTTGCCATGTTGCTTCAATACATAAGCAATATTGTGCCAGTACTTCTTATCTACAATCTTCATAAGGTCCTGCTCCACGAGCTCTGGCTTTGTGTTCTTGCTCAAGCCTATCCTGTATGATAGCTTTAGCACCCATACATCTACAGGTATGCCTTCCACTTTGTTGTATGCATTTATCAGTATTGTATTCGCCGTCTTTCTTCCTATTCCTGGCAGTTCGATAAGCTCTTCCATCGTGTCAGGCACTTTGCCGTTATATTTATTTTCTATGATCTTGCACGCTTCTATTATGTTCTTTGCTTTGTTGCCCGCGTATGTTACCCTTCCAATATATCTCAAAAGTTCCTCGGGGCTTGCACTTGCATACTCTTTTGCGCTCTTGAACCTTTTAAACAGCTCAGGGGTTACTGCATT
>JBAMLQ010000026.1:0-1075 GCA_039793505.1 Candidatus Micrarchaeia archaeon | reverse complement strand
GAAGAGGAGTGCGAGCTTAAACTTCTCACAGGCTTCGAGCCAAAAGTAGCACTTGTAAAGGCTTATCCAAATTCAGATCCCATGATAATTGATTATTATCTTTCGAAAGGTTACAAGGGCATTATTATAGAGGGAACGGGGCTTGGCCATACGCCCGTTTCCACATTGCATGGAGAGTATTCTTGGCTTGAACATATAAAAAGGGCTGTAGATGAGGGTATGATCATTGGTATGACTTCGCAGTGCCTTTATGGGAGGGTAAATGAGAATGTATACAGGAATCTGAGGCTTCTCAGGAGCGCAGGCGTTATATACTGCGAGGATATGCTTCCAGAAGTTGCTTATGTCAAGCTTGGATTCCTTCTTGGAAACTACAAAAAGGAGCATGCCGAAAAGCTGCTGAATGCGAATATTGCAGGGGAAATAACAAAAAGGAGTGAAATGGACTGGTTTATATGAAGTACGACGAGAATTACTATGAAAAGCTCGGATTCAAATGCGGATTAGAGATACACCAGCGCCTGCTCACAAAAGAAAAACTCTTTTGCTCATGTGCAACGGACCAATCAGGAAAGAAGCTTCCGATAAATGTAGAGAGAATGCAGAGGGCTGTGGCTGGAGAGATGGGCAAGAAGGACAAAGCTACAGAAATTGAAAGCATGAAGAAAAGGAAATTTGTATATAATCTATATGACAAAACAACATGCCTTGTCGATATAGATGAAGAACCACCGCATGAAGCCAACGAGGAAGCGCTTGAGGCTGCTTATCTTATAGGGGCCACATTCAATGCAGAGCCGCCAGACGAGATAGAAGTAATGAGAAAAGAGGTGGTTGATGGAAGTGACCCAAGCGCATTTCAGAGGACAATGCTCATAGGGCTCAACGGCTTCATAGAATCAGGCAAAAGAAAAATAGCGATACCAACAATTTTCCTCGAAGAGGAATCAAGCGGTATTGAAATGACAGGAGAAAACTACGTAGTTTACAATGTGGACAGGCTTGGCATACCGCTTGTTGAAATTGATACTTCTCCTGAGATAAAAAGCCCTGATGAAGCCAAAGAAATAGCAAC
>JBAMLQ010000025.1:5448-8984 GCA_039793505.1 Candidatus Micrarchaeia archaeon | reverse complement strand
CACGGCAGCTTGCGGAGCTGTTGGTTGCGGGTTCAAATCCCGCTATGCCCGATTAATCATAAAAAGAAGAAAATCAAAAAAGAAAACTTTACCTCCTCCCTCTCCTGTTCATCTTTGCCCTTGCTACGTATCCGTTCTTGTCTATGAAGTAGAGGTATCCCTCCTGCCTCTCTATCTTTTCGTTTCCTACCCTGCTCTTCCTTCCTCTTGCATTTGTCTTCATAGGTGTTCTCCAGACGTAGCCATCCTTTCCTAGATAATAGAGGTATCCATCTTCCCTCTCGATTCTCTCCTTTCCTATTCTTTCAGCCATTAAATTCACCCCGAGTAATAATGAGAGTAATAGATTTATAAATTCATCGTCGAAAAATCGAGAGCAAAATAAATAGGCATTTTTCTTTACCGTGCCGAAAATAAAAACAAATACAAATTCTTTCATAAGAAAGGTTTTATATTAACTTAACGAGATTAAGGGAATTCTTTTAAATGTTAAATTCATTTAATACTTGATTTTATGATAGAGATAAAACTATTTGAGGATATAAGGCTAGAGGGCTATACACTTATAGAGGGATTTCCAGGGGCAGGACTAGTAGGGGCAATGGCGTGCAGCTACATGATAGAGAAGCTAGGTATGGAGTATATTGGCTATATTGACAGCGAATCATTTCCGCCAATAGCAGTTATCCATAACTCTACACCTATGTTTCCTGTAAGAGTATATATAGACAGAAAAAGGAAGCTTATCGCAATGATCTCTGAGTTTACTATACCTACAGAGCTTGTCCATGAGCTTGGATTTGAGCTCATAGATTTTGTCAGGAAAAATGCAATAAGCGAAATTGTCTCGATAGGAGGCATACCGGCAGAGAAGCCTAGCGAAGACGCATTTATAGTAACGACAGACGAATCGCTTCTTAAAAAGGCAGCAGCAAGCGGAATAAAGCCGATAAATGAAGGGGTTATAGCAGGGGTAAGCGCAATAATACTCTCAAACAGTATTGTAATTAATGCACCTATAATAAACCTTCTTGTAGAGGTAAACCCAGAAGTAACTGATCCAAAATATGCTGAGATTGCACTTACAAATCTGAAAAAAATAATAAATTTGGATGTGAATCTCGAAGAACTCGATAAGGAGGCAAAGATAGTCGAGGCAAAGATAAGGCAGATGGTCAAAAAGGCAAACCTCTCGCACGAGAGCTACAAAAAGGCTACCGATGCTACGGGCCCTTCGATGTATGCATAATGTTTTGATGCAGGGGTGGCAGAGTCTGGTCTGGCATTGCCACAGAAAAATGCGCAGGACTTAAGATCCTGTGGCTTAGCGCCTTCGAGAGTTCAAATCTCTCCCCCTGCAAATACGGCTTAGATTATCGCACGATTTAGATGGCTTAAAACAAATACTATAGAGAAACTTTATAAGCTCATTTGCATATTTGATAATGATGATATGGAGGTTGATGAGAAGATAGCCGCAATAAAAAGCTTTGCTGCTGAGATAGTAACAGAAGAGGAGCTCAGAAATTTGTTTGAGACAAATGAGCACCCAGTAGCATACGACGGATTCGAGCCGTCTGGCCTTGCTGGCATACACTTTGGCCTGCTTAGGGCGAAGAATCTCAAGAAAATGCTAGGTATAGGAATAAAATTCAAGCTTTACATAGCAGACTATTTTGCAATGATAAACAACAAGCTCGGTGGGGATCTTGAGAGGATAAGGAATGCGGGAAAATATTTTGTGCATGTATGGAAAGCAGCTGGCATAGACCTGAGCAAGGTAGAAGTTGTATGGAACAGCGAGCTCATGGATGATTTTTCATATTGGGACAGATATATAAAGATAGGAAGGCTCTTCTCTGTAGAGAGGGTGAAAAGGGCTATAACAATTATGGGGAGAAAAGAGGGCGAGAATATCTCAGCTGCGCAACTCTTCTACCCAATAATGCAGGCTACAGACATATTCCAGATGGATATAGATATATGCCAGCTTGGCATAGATCAGAGGAAAGCAAACATAATAGCAAGAGAAGCGGCGCAAAAGATGAACTGGAAAGTACCTGTGATTGTAAGCCACCCGCTTCTTCTTGGATTGAAAGGCATGCCTCCAGATCTTAAAGGAGCAAGCGAAGATGCACTTATCAGCTACAAGATGTCAAAGTCTGACCCAAAGAATGCAATATTCGTGCATGACACCTATGAAGAGATAAAAGAAAAGATAAACGGCGCCTACTGCCCCGAAAAGATTATTGACGGCAATCCGATGTTTGATTATCTTGAAAAGCTGATAATAGACGACAAGACAAAACCAATCCTAATAAAAAGGCCTGAAAAGTTTGGCGGCGATATGGAGCTTGAAAACTATGACCAGCTTATAGCTTTTTATAGAGAAGGGAAGGTGCATCCTGCAGATCTTAAAAGCTTCGTTGCAGAGGAATTGGAGAAGCAGGTAAAGCCTATAAGGGAATACTTCGAAAAGAACAAAGAGGCAAAGATGCTTTACGAAGAGGTAAAAAGCTATTCTATAACAAGGTAGTTGCGTGTATGCGGTAGAGGCGGTAAATGTCTCGAAGAATTTTTCAAATATTAAGGCTGTCGAGAGAGTAAGCTTTGCTCTAAGGAATGGGGAACACCTTATCCTTCTTGGGCCAAACGGTGCCGGCAAGAGCACGCTGCTAAGGCTTGTGTCTGGGCTTATAAAACCCACTGCAGGCTCTGTAAAGATATTTGGAAACGAGGCGTCAAACGTTGAGGAGACAAGCAGCGTTCTCTCATTCGTAAGCGAAAATTACGCCCTTTACGACAACCTCACAGTAAGAGAAAACCTGCTCTTTTTCGGTACTTTGTATGGATTGAAAAAGAGGGAGGTACTTGAAGCCTCAGACGAGATGCTCGAAAGGCTCGATGCAAGAGAGTACCTTGATAGAAAAGTAGGGGAGCTTAGCAGGGGAACAAAGCAAAAGATAGCAATATGCAGAGCTTTGATAAGCAAGCCCAGGATTCTGCTTTTGGATGAGCCAACCGCATTTCTTGATCCTTACGCAGCGGAAGAGGTACGCGGTTTGATCAAAGAGAGCAAAGCAAGCATATTATACGCAACGCAAAGGCTCGATGAGCTCAACAGGTTTGAGGGAAAAATAATGCTTATGAATAAAGGCAGGAGCATAGGATACGGCACGCTTGAGGAGATACTTTCAATGATAAAGGATGTAGAGATTGAGGTGACGCTCCTCAACAGCAGAAAGATAAGGCTGAGTTATGGGAAAGCAAGGCAAGAGGGTAAGAGAATTGTTGCAACTCTCAAATCTGCAAGGGAGATACCAAAATTGGTAAAGGATATTGTGGCAAACGGCGGAGAGGTGGTAAGCGTAAGCTACCTCAAAGAGAGCCTTGGAAGCAAGATGAGGGGAACTTGATGAATTGGAAAAAGATATGGGCTATAGCAAAAAAAGACATGAAAGAGGCATTCAGCAGCATCTCCATTTCAGGACCTATGGTAGCAATACAGCAAAGAAGTGCGGTATGCCTACCATAGG
>JBAMLQ010000025.1:0-5438 GCA_039793505.1 Candidatus Micrarchaeia archaeon | reverse complement strand
TTTGCTGTATTGCTTCCGCTCTTCACATTCTATATCTCAAAATATGCTGGCACAACTATACTTCCGCAGATAGCGGGGATAAGCGTTAACTATGCAGTTGGAAGCCTTTACTTTGTCGAGTTCTTCACGATTAATATTCTGGGGCCCATATTCATGACAATGCCCATAATCACAGCCTCGGTGCTGGCTGCAGACAGCTTTGCAGGGGAAAAAGAGAGGAAAACTGCAGAAGCGCTGCTCCTTACCCCTACAAGGAACAGCGAGCTTCTTTTGGGCAAAATTCTTGCCTCCTTGGTGCCAGCCATCTTGCTTACTATTGCAGTATTCATTATCTATGCCTCGATAACCAATTACTACTCGACAAGCAGCTATGGCATAGCCATATTCCCAAACACAGGGTGGTACATGATGCTCCTAAACTCCCCGTTCCTTGCCCTTACGACTATAGGACTTGTGGTGCTTGTGTCTACTAAGGTAAAAGGAGTCAAAGAAGCACAGCAGATAAGCACGCTTCTCATACTTCCACTTCTTGTAATACCATTTATCTCCATATTCGGCTTGGCAAAGCTTACCTTCATGTTCTTCCTTGAGATGCTACTCGTTTTGTGCTTGATAAGCACAGTTGTTTTATACCTAAGCGTGCGCTTCTTTGACAGGGAAAGATTTATAACATCTTAGCAAGAAATAATTTCATGGCATCTATACTTGGATATGCGCTTATAGCGCTTGGAATAATTGTCTTACTAGTAACTTTCCTTATGGGCTACGGGCTGTATGAGAATTTGAGCACTCAAAACTATATACCAGCAACCGGAGGCTCGAACTCTAGCATTACAAGCTCAATATCCGCACTTACTGATAGTTTAGGTACAACAGCAAAGGAGACAGGCATAATCTTCCTGCAGATAGTCATACTTTTTCTATTTGCAAGCATAGGGTACAAAATTGCATACCTCGGGATAAAGCTTGCCAAAGGCGACGAGAAAGAGGAAAAAGAGGAAAAGAAAAAGTAGTTAGCTTATACCTATGAATACTGTGCCAATTGCAATTACAATTATGCCAAGCCACCTCAACAGAGAGATAGGTTCATTTAATATGAAAAGTGCGAAAAGGCTTGCAAATATATAAGAGAGCCCGCCAAAGCTATATACCCATGTTAAACTGGTCCTGCTTAGGGCGAAGAAGTAGAACACTGTTGATACTGCATACGAGATAAAGCCAAAAAAGACAAGCAACGAGAGAATTAGTGTGTCCGTAGAATTGAGCCCAAGCTTAAAGAGGAATTGGCCCAAGCCTCCAAGGAAAGTGCTCACTACCAAAATCAATGCAAGAACAACCTTTGATTCTTTTCTCATATAACCACTAAAATGTCAAAGCAATTATTATTATCCCAGCCAAGACTAAAATTATCCCGAATATTCTGGAAGCACTAACCTCTTCGTGCAAAAAGAACCTTGAGAGCAACAATACAAATATGAAAGAGCTTGCAAATGTCGGATAAACAAAAGAAAGATCCCCGTGCCTTAATGCAAACAGATAAATGGGCAAACTTAGTATATATATCGCAATGCCCAAAAGTATCATCTTGTTTTTTAGCAATCTGAGCAGATCTCTTATGTTTACCTTGAATTTCGGGAGACTCTTCTTGAACATTATCTGGGCTAATGAAGCAAGAAAAGCCGAAAAGAGGGTTATTGCTATTACTTCCAGCTCGAACATGATATCAGCAAAGTATTATGTAATAAATCGCTAAATATATATTGCTTATCGCAGTTGAACATCCTGCCCATTTCGAAAGAATGTTATATAAATTTTTATATCGATTAAAAGAATGTGGTTTGATGGACCTCTCCTCTAGGGAAAGAAATTCATTCTACCTCTCTATCGGAGTAATTGTACTGGTGATAATTGCAATAGCTGTGTTTATCTTCGCTGGCGGCGGTTATATATTTTACACTATCGCAATAATTGCAATAATTGCTGGATTCTACATGTCTTATTACGTTTCAAAACCAGAAAGGCAGGCAAAGAAAGCCGAGATCAAGAAATAAGGGAGACAGATGAACAAGTTGATTGTAGCTGAAAAACCAAGCGTAGCTTTAAGGCTAGCCATCTCGCTGGCAGAAGGGGCGTATAAAAGGTTCTCGCTTAACGGCGTGGGCTATTACGAATTGAGGAATAAGAATGACACAATTTATGTTGTTGCTGCTGCTGGCCATTTGTTCACAATAAGGCAGAAAGAAGGGAGCAAAGGCTTCCCCATATTTGATGTCGAATGGGTCCCTTCCTACAAGGCGAACAAAAAGGCTTATTTTACGAAGAAATACCTTGACACCATAGCAGAGATAGGAAAAAAGTGCAATCTTTTTATCAATGCATGCGACTACGATATAGAAGGAACAGTAATCGGCACAAATATTATAAGGTTCCTTATGCATGGGGATGTAAACTCAAACATAGAAAAAAACATTGCACTAAGAATGAAATTCTCAACTACAACCAAAGAGGACTTGATAAATTCTTATGTGAATGTGGGGCCTTTTGATGCTTACAATTTCGATGCTGGTGAAACAAGACACATGCTCGACTGGATGTGGGGCATAAACCTCAGCAGGGCGCTCATGAGATCCCTCTTTGCAAATGGCGTAAAGAAGGTTGTGAGCATAGGCAGAGTCCAGGGACCCACGCTGGCGATACTTGCAAAACGGGAAGAGGAGATTAAGGCGTTTGTGCCAAAGCCTTATTGGAAAATATTTGCTGTAGCAAAAGGCGTGGAGTTCGAAAACGCGAAGGGGGAGCTCTTCGAAAAGAAGATTGCTGACGAGATACTTGAGAAGAGCAGGCACAAGGAGGCAATTGTAGAAAGCGTTGAAAGAAAAGAGGAGTTCGCAAGACCTTTGCCTCCATTTGATTTGACAAGCCTGCAGGTAGAAGCAAGCAGAGTGTTTGGCATGGATCCTTCAAGGACACTTGCCATAGCACAATCGCTATATGAAAGGGCTTATATTTCTTATCCAAGAACCTCTTCGCAAAAGCTTCCGTATTCGCTTAACCTACCGAGAATAATAAGCGAGCTGGGCAAGAATGAAAGATATGCTAATCTTGCCGGCATGCTTGTAAAAGAGAGGAGATTCAAGCCTGCCGAAGGAAAGAAAGAAGACGAAGCACACCCTGCAATCTTCCCGACAGGAGTGATTCCAAAAAGCCTCGATGGAGAAGAGGAGAAGGTATATGACTTGATTGTCAAAAGATTCCTTGCATGCTTTGCAGATTACGCAACAGTAGAAAAGAGCTTTGTAAAACTCAACATAAACGGCGAGATATATTCTGCAAGCGGGGAGGTGATAAAAAAGAGGGGCTGGATTGATTTCTATGCACCTTACTTTGGCGCCAAGGAAAGAGAGATGCCGGATTTTGAAAAAGGAGAACGAGTAAAAGTAGAAAAGCTCTTCGAAAAAGAGCTTGAGACGACTCCTCCAAAGAGATACAACAAGGCTAGCCTTATAAGCCTGCTGGAAAGGAAGGGCCTAGGCACCAAGGCCACAAGGGCTGAGATAATAGACACGCTCTTCAAAAGGAATTACATATCCGGAAGCAGCATAAAGGTAACAGACTTCGGCATGAGCGTATACAATGCGCTAAAAGAAAACTGCAAAGAAATTCTTGATGAGGCCTTGACAAGAAAGCTTGAAGAGGACATGGATAATATCATGCATGGAAAGGCGAAAAAGGAGGATGTGATAAACGAGGGTAAGAAGATAATAGAGGAAATAATAAAGGAGTTCAAGGCAAACGAAAATGCTATAGGGAAAGGCCTTGCAGAAGGCTTGCGGGAAACAAACAAGAGCGATGTATTGGGCAAGTGCAAATGCGGCGGCGACTTGGTAATAAAAAGGTCAAAGAATGGAAAGAGCTTTGTCGGATGCACAAACTGGCCTGAATGCAATGTTACTTATCCTCTTCCGCAGGCCGCAAAGGTGGTTCCCACTGGGAAGGTCTGCCCTTACTGCCACACGCCTATAGTAAAGATTTTCAGGCGCGGAAAGAAGGTTTTCGAGATGTGCCTGGATCCAAACTGCCCTTCAAAAAAGGAGTGGAATAAAGAAGCAAGCAAAGAAAATGTTGAAAAAGCAAAAGAAGAGGCTAAGCAAAAAAAGAGTAGAGGCGCATAGCATGTTCATATACCCGCACATCTATAGAAAGCTAAAGAGGGGCCCGCAGGTCATGCTTCCAAAGGATATAGGCATAATTTTGGCTTATACAGCAATAAGCAAAGAGAGCGTTTGCGTAGATGCAGGCACAGGAAGCGGATGGCTTACAGTTGCCCTTGCAAGAATAGCCAAGGAGGTTTACTCATATGACACAAGGAAGGAGTTTATAGAGATTGGTGAGAAAAACGCGCAGGCGCTTGGACTAAACAATATAGTATTCAGGAATGAAGATATAACAAAAAAGATACACGAGAAAAATGTTGATTTAATCACATTGGACATGCCAGGCCCAGAGAAAGCTCTAAGGAATGTCAAAAAAGCTCTCAAGGAAGGTGGTTATGTAGCAAGCTTTCTTCCACATACAGAGCAGGTGAGCAAGTATGTTAAAAAACTTGAGAATCTTGGGTTCAAGGAGATTTATACAGTAGAAGTAATTGTAAGGGATTATTTGGTAAGGAAAGAAGGCACTAGGCCCACAAACAAAGGCCTTTGGCATACTGGCTATATAACCTTCGCAAGGAAGCTTTGATTATGATTTTGAGAACAAAGCTATGCTCGCTAGCATAGCTTCAAGCTGTATCCTTTCATTTGCACCCTCTACAAGCCTGAAGTTGCATTCGCCTATAAGGTCCATTAGCTTGAGCTTCATCTTCTCGTCTATCTGCATATTAGGCACTTCCTTGTAGCACTGGAGCAATACATCCTCCCCGCTCATGCCGTATACAAATATGAGGGTGTTTAGTTCTTCCCTCGCTTTTATAAAGTCCCCGCCTATTGCATACCTGAGCATCGAAACAATCTCCTTGGGCCTTGCTCTTGCAGCTATGTCGTATATGCTCTTCTCAGTTATTTTTCTATCTAGCATTGCTGCGCTCTGAAGTATGTTTGTGAGCTTTCTCAAATCGCCTTCGCTTACATAAAGCAATGCCTCTATCGCCTTCTCGTCCATCTCCAGCGATTCGCCTTTTGCTATCCTTTCAATAAACTTCTTCATCTCCTCTCCATTGAGCTGCTTGAACCTAAGGACGACACACCTGCTTTGTATGGGCTCTATTATCTTGCTTGCGTAGTTCGCGCTGAGTATAAACCTCGTTGTAGATGCATACTTCTCCATTGTTCTTCTAAGCGCATGCTGGGCCTCTGGAGTTAGAGCATCGGCCTCGTCCAAGAAGATAATCTTTACAAGACCTTCTTCAAGAGGCAGGGTTCTTGCAAATTCCTTTACCT
>JBAMLQ010000024.1:0-8991 GCA_039793505.1 Candidatus Micrarchaeia archaeon | reverse complement strand
TTCCAGAAGCCGCTTGTCGGCGGCTATACTACACGCTACAACGAGACGCAGCTCAATGTGCTTTCTGAAGTGCCTCTTGCTGTAGAGGCAAACTATCTAAGCAATGTTGGCAAGTTCATGTTTGTATATCCTATAACTGAGAACTACACGCAGCTCACATTGTTTATGTTGGCTAATTTCAATGTCGGATTCGTTGGAGTAATAAGACAGGCATACAACTATACGCAGCAGCTGCAGCTCGCTAGTTATTTATATACAGTTTTTGGAATGCCTGTTTACCAAACAAATTCTACAATGATCTTTTCAACAAGCAATGCAATAAGGGCCAATGTTGGTAGAAATATGGTGGCGTATACTGTCGGCAATTGGTTCCCTGGCTATTTTGCATGCACATCTGTATTCTGCAACCAAACCTTCCAAGAGATGTGGTGGGGCAGCAATGCAAGGGGGATAGGCCTTTTTGTTCCAAAAAACATATCCCGTGTTTATATGAACTTCTCAGCAATGTACTACCAGGGTAGCACAAACATGCAAATATATCTGAACTCTCCAAACAACTTAATAAAGTTCATCCAGCTCTATCCTACTGCACAAAATTACTCTCTCTCATTTGCTGTATCACCTGGGTTTAACATGCTTATACTTCTTACAAAAAATGCAACTGGCCAAGCGGGCAACTTCAACTTCGGCATTATGAACATTACCTTCAGCCCTGCTTAGCCTTCTCTACGAAGAAGTCGCCTATTGCAAGGTATCTAGCTCCGGTGTTGAGAAGGGTCCAGATGGCGTAGTCCGGATCCATTACTATGGGCACGCCGTGCTTGTTGAAGCTTGTGTTTACTATCGCGCCTATTCCTGTTTCCTTCTTTACTGCTTGTATTAGCTCTCTGAATCTCCTGTTCTCTTTTCCTAGTATCTGGGGCCTTGTCGTGCCATCAATATGTGATGCTGCAACAAGGTCTCCCCAATACTCCTTCTTTACATTGTAGCCGACTGTCATGAACCTGTTCGGCCTTGTATATGGGTGGAGGAGCTTCTCTGCATCCTCCTCTAATATGGTGCTTGCGAAAGGTTGGTAATACGGCCTTTTCTTTATTATTATGTTCAGCTTGTTCCTATTCTCAGGATCATTTGGAAGAGCAACCACGCTCCTATTTCCAAGGGCCCTTGGGCCATATTCCATTCTTCCCTGGAACCAAAGCACTATCTCATTTTTCTTTGTCAAAAGCTCAGCAGTGTATTTTACAATATCTCTCCTTTCTTCGTATTTTATCTTCTTCTCTTTTGAATATTTCCTGAGCACCTCCTCTATTTCGCTGTTGCTGTACTCTGGCCCATAATAGAGGTTGTCTATCTGCTTTTTGTTGAATACTCCATGCTCCAAGAAGTCTACATAATAGGCTGCACCCATTGCAAGCCCGCCATCGCCCATGTGCGGAAAGACAAAGAAGTCCTTTACTTCCGGGAGCCCATTTATAAGCATGTTCGTTATTACGTTCGAGAAGAACCCACCTGCAACAGCCACGTTCCTTATGCCTGTCTCTTCTATGTACTGCTTTACTATCTTGAGCACTTGGGCTTCGGCATGCCTTTGTACGCCATATGCAAATGCCTCCCTGTTATACTTCCATAGAATGTTGTCTCTTAGATATTCTGCAAGCAGGTACTCAAACTTAGCGCCTGTTTTGCTCACAAGCTTCTTTCTTTTCTCGTCATAATATACTATGTCGTTGAGCTCTGGAACCTCAGCAGGGTAAGAATATGCCGCAAGGCTCATAAGCTTGCCTTCGTCTTCGCTGTAGCGCATATCTAAAGCTATTGTCGCCGCGCCGTAGAGTATGCCGATGCTAGCCTTAGCATCGAACTCATTTATCCTCTTCAGCTTCCCTTCTTCTCCGACTGAGACAGTTCCACTCAGCCCATCGCCTGCGCCGTCAAGTGTTATCACAAGCGCATCCTTGAAGCCAGAAGCATAGAAAGCAGAAGCAGCATGAGCAAGATGGTGCTCAACCCAAACTACCTTTTTGTCTATTCCAAGGGCTTTGAGCCTTTTTCTGGCATAAATGTCTCCTATGCTTGTGCCCAAGCTCTTCCATATGCCCCTAGGCCTTTGGTTCTGCACAAGCTTGAAGACAAAGTTTCTTGCGTGCATGCCTAACCTTGATGGTTTTGGCACTTCTTTTCTCCACAGCTTCCTCCTCTTAACCTCAAGGTTCGGCCAGATCCTTGCAAAAAGGGCGCTGCCGCCATACCATGCGAAAGCAACTTTCTCTATTTCATTTTCTTTCAGCTGCTTTAGCAGATAACTTATTGAGTTTTTAGGGAATCCCACATCATTCTTTCTCCTCGTAAACCTTTCCTCGTTGACAGCTCCAATGACATTGCCTTTTTCCACGATTGCCGCGCCAGCATCGTGTGCATCGTGTATGCCAAGTATAGCCATAGACTTCACTCCTCTTACAAGTTAGAATGCTACCTTTTTATATTTTTAAGCTTTGAGTTTTATATGGGGTTGCGAATGAACCTAAATTCTTTTTTCTCAAAAATAGCCTCCCACTATGACAAGTTCATAGGGCTTGTGAGCATAGGAATTGACAAGAAGCTTTTAAGTGAAGCAATAAACGAATCGAAGCTTGCTGGCAGGGGAAAGAAGAAGGTCCTTGATGTTGCCACGGGAACAGGCAGAATAGCATTTGCAATTGCGAGAAAGTACAAAAATTATGACGTAATGGGAATAGATATAAACAGCGAGATGCTTGGGGAGGCGCTGAAGAAGGGCAGGGGCCTGAAGAATCTCTCATATTCCTTGGGGAATGTCGAGTCTCTCGAATTCGAAGACAATAAATTTGACATAGTGGTTTCTGCATTTTCGCTGAGCCTGTTTGATGATCTCCCAAAGGCGGTGGCAGAGATGCACAGGGTGCTGAAGCCGAGTGGTAAGCTTATCCTTATGGATATGCTCAAGCCAAAGGACAGCGTCCTTCGCAAGCTGCTTGATCTTTATTATTCTGCAAACGTCTTGCCATCTTTGGATGCCCGATTTAGGCACGAGATGGAGCTGTATATAAGAAAGACATTCAACGTGGACAAAAATCATGTAATCGAACTGCTGAAAGAGGCCGGGTATAAGAATATAAACCAAAAGGAGTTCTCCGGCATAGCTTTCGTCATAACTGCCTCGAAATGATCAGGCGAAGATCATGCTTGCATACGCTACAACAGAGCTGTAATCTTTGTTTACATCTCCTGAGTTGCCATACTTTAAAAGATAGCCCGACTTCGCGCCCTTCTCCTTTGAAAAGATTGCAGCCACAGTTATAGGGCCAAAGCCACATGCTGTATCATCACTAGCTCTGAGCCTTTTGTTGAATTCCTCGTAATCAAGCTTCTTCAGTGCATCTATCGCAGGCATGTCCTTCTTTTTTGCTGTTTCTGCGCTTTCGTAATGATTAAAGTCAGAGCTTGCTATAACTACAACTTCTCTGCCAAGCTCCTTTGAAGAATCGATCACTGCTTTTGCAAGGAGTTTGCTTGCATCTAGGCTTTGGTCGCCCATGCAGATAAATACGCACCTCGGATTGTCTACAACCTTCTGCAGAAAAGGAAGCTGGACCTCTATGGAGTGCTCGCCAGCATGGGCTCGCTCGTCAGGCTGTATATATCTTGATTTCTTTGTAATCGCCTCAGCAAGCTCAATATCATTCTTCACGACTCCAAAAGGCATGTGCCAGTCCTGCATTGAAACAGCAATAGCCGCGCCAAGCCCTGTGTGGTTTGGTCCTATGATTACAAACGTGTCAACCGTCTTTGCCTTGCTCCTTATTGAAAGAGCCTTGTAGGTGTATGCTGCTATCTCGCCCGAATAAACATAGCCAGCATGCGGCGCAACGAATCCAAGGGCACTCCTTGCTACTTCTTCGTCGACTTTTGCCTTTTCAATAGACCTTTTCACAAAGAGCTCAAGCTCGCTCTTGCTTGAAGGATAAAAAGTGTCTGCTGCAGCCTCGTATCTCATCTTCTCAATATAAATATCTGTGCATAAAACTAAAAAATATGCTAGACACAGAGCTCCTTATGAGAAGGCTCATGCTAAAGTACAAAAATGAGCTTCACACTTCGCTTGACAATACAAATGAGGTGGAACTTTTTGTTGCAGTCCTTCTTTCGCCCCAAAACTCAGACATGCAGGTAAACAAGGTGACAAAGAATCTTTTCAAGAAATACAGGTCTTTTGGCGATTATGCCAAGGCAAGCGTAAGAGAACTTGAAAAGGACTTGAGCTCATTGAACTTCTACAAGACAAAGGCCAAGCACCTTAAGGAGTCTGCAAAGATCATAGAAGAGGAATTTCACGGGCATCTGCCAAGGAAGATGAATGATCTTCTCAAGCTGCCTGGCGTTGGAAGGAAGATTGCGAACATAGTAATGAACGAAGCTTATGGAATAAGCGACGGCATAGCAATAGATACGCACTGCATAACAGTATCTAACAGGCTTGGGCTCGTGCACAGCAGGGATCCAGAGATTATAGAAAAGGGGCTTATGAAAAAGATACCGCGCAAGTACTGGGCATATGTATCTAATCTATTCATAGCTCTTGGCAGGGATACGTGCAAGGCGAGGAAGAAAGAATGCGAAAGGTGCGTGCTGAAGGACATATGCCCAAGCAGCACCCTTTCAAATCACGCACATTTGCTGTAGCCGCACACAGGGCACGTCGCACAGCCTTCTCCTACTATCATCAATGAGCCGCACTCCGGGCAGCGCTCCTCTACATATTCATCGAGCTGGAAGTTGGCGGCCTCAGCCTTTATTTCCTCTACAGTCTTGCTCTCAGGCTCGCTGCTCTTCTTGTGCATCTCAGCTAGCTCAGTGAGCTTTGCCTGGTTCTTCTCTACCGATGTAAGCACCTGCCTGCTCTTGCTCTTGTCCCTGTAAACTGTGATGCCCTTGCAGCCAAGCTTGTAAGCGAGCATATACGCTTCTTCCACCTCCTGCGGGGTTGCATAGCTGGGGAAGTTTATGGTCTTAGAAACCGCGTTGTCTACATATTTCTGGAACGCAGCCTGCATCTTCACGTGCCACTCTGGGGCAATGTCGAATGCAGTAACGAAGAGCCTTCTTATTTCCTTGGGTATTTCTTCGACATCTTGTATCGACACCCTGCCAGCAAGCTTTTTCATGAGCGCATCTGTATAGAAGCCGTATTTTATGGCAAACTCTTCGAAGACGTTGTTTACTTCTATGAGGTCTGTTCCAAGGCTGCTTCCAACATTCCTCTTGAATACGACAGAGAAGAGCGGCTCTATGCTCGATGAAGCCCCTCCCGCGATTATGCTTATAGTGCCCGTTGGAGCTATTGTAGTGACTGTAGAATTCCTGAGCGGCTTATAACCAAACTTATACCATATGCTATTCTCCCACTCCGGGAATGGACCCCTCACCTTTGCAAGGTCTGCGCTCTCTTCCCTTGCTTCATCAGTGATGAACTTCATCACCTTCTCTGCAAGCACGAGCGCTTCGTTGGAGTCATACGGTATGCCAAGCCTTATGAGCATGTCAGCCCAGCCCATTACTCCCAAGCCTACCCTTCTTATAGCCCTTGTTACCTGCTCTATCTGCGGCAGTGGGTAGTTGTTTGCATCTATTACGTCGTCGAGGAACCTTACTCCAAGCCTTGTTGTATATCTCAGCTTCTCCCAGTCTATCTCATATTTGCCATTTTTCTCCTTAAGCATGTGCGATAGGTTTATCGAGCCGAGGTTGCATGAATCGAAAGGATAGAGGGGCTGCTCGCCGCAAGGGTTCGTAGACTCTATGGGTCCATACCTAGGGACAGGATTAGAGTATGTAGAGTTCATCCTGTCAAGAAATATGACTCCAGGATCGCCGCTTCTCCATGCCATCGTTGTCAAAAGATTCCATACCGCTCTTGCATTTAGCTTGCCGACTTCTTTGTTGTTTCTCGGATTTATCAGGCTATATTCGCTGTCTTTTGCAAGCGCCTGCATAAAGGTTTCAGTAACGCCCACGCTTATGTTAAAGTTTTCAAGCACGCCTTCTTTTTCCTTCGCCACTATGAAATTGAGAATGTCTGGGTGGTCTACGCGTAGCACGCCCATATTGGCTCCCCTTCTCTTGCCACCTTGCTTTATCTGCTCAGTAGCCACGTCGAAGACTTTCATAAATGAGATAGGGCCAGATGCTACTCCACCGGTGCTCCTTACAATATCGCCGTTAGGCCTGAGCCTTGAGAACGAGAAGCCCGTGCCGCCGCCTGATTGGTGCACAAGCGCAGCCCACTTGACAGCATCGAATATCTCGGTAATGGAGTCGCCAACAGGCAAAACGAAGCACGCGCTCAGTTGGCCGAGCCTTGTGCCAGCGTTCATTAATGTGGGGCTATTCGGCATAAAGTCAAACTTTGTCATTGCATCATAATATTCCTTGGCGAGCTTTGCAATATCCTCCTCGCTTGCGCCATATCTTGATTCCACACCTGCAATAGTGTTTGCAACCCTGGTAAAGAGCTGCTTCGGCGTTTCAACAATCTTGCCCTCTTCGTTTTTTAAGAGATATCTTGCAGCTAGCACTACAAGCGAGTTCATAGGCAGCTTCAGGTCGTCGACTATGCCGAGCGAGGCCTTGTAAGCCCTGATGTCTGCCCTCTTCTTCCTATAGATAATATAAGCCTTTGCCGTCTTTGGGTCCACGCTCATAAGCACCTGCTCGACTACATCCTGTATCTGCTCAACCTGCACCTTCTCCTGCCCAAGCTCCTCAAGCTTCTTAGTGACAAGATCAGCATACTCGCCTGCCTTTTTCATAAGCTCCTCTTCGCTTATGTTGCCGTCATATACCTCACGCATGGCCTTGCTTATGGCTATTGTAATCTTCTCCTTGTCAAAAGGCACAACGCCCCCATCCCTCTTAATGACCTCTTTCACACTCATAACAACACCTCAAGCATTCTTTTTGCCCTTCTTGATGAGAGTGGCTATTTTCCTGAATTCATCTGGCGTGTCAAAGTTATTGTACACGCTTGCAAACCTTATGTATGCCACAGGGTCTATCTTGAAGAGCTCATTCATCACCATCTCCCCAATCTTCTTGCTCGTCACCTCCTTCTTGCCCTGCGCGATAAGCTTCCTCTCTATCTTGTCGGCTATCTCGTCCATTTTCTCCCTGCTTATCGGCCTTTTCTCGCACGCCTTGAGTATCCCATTCAATACCTTGTTCCTGTCAAAAGGCTCTCTCATGCCGCTCCTCTTTATAACAGTTATCTCTGCCTTGTACACGCGCTCGTATGTCGTGAACCTCCTTTTGCATGCATTGCAGATGCGCCTGCGCCTTATGCTATTGTCAGCTGGCACATACCTTGAGTCTATGACCTTGGTATTAGGGGAGTTGCAATAAGGGCATCGCATATTTACACTATATATTGTATTTTACCCAAACCAAAAATACAATATGTAGTATATTTATTTAAAAAGGTGCATTTGAATTTTGGAGAAAAAAGTACAATTTGTTCAAGCGCTCCCTGCATGTAACAAAAAGTAAAAGGATGTTTATCAATAGAACTCCGTAATCTTAAGCTGCCTTATAAACTTTAGGGTCTTCCACTCCTCTCTAAGGTGCTTTGCCAGCTCTTCGTTGCCGAGGTTGCTCCTTATCGTGTCGATGGTCTTTTTGTCTGACGGGTAGCCAGAGCCTATCTCCATGCCGAGCCTCTCCTCAAGCTCTTCTATGGCCCTGTCTCTTGTTACTTTGGCTATTATGCTTGCGGCCGATACGACGGGGTATTTCACATCTGCCTTGTGCTCTGCTATTACCTTTGCAGCATCGCCAACTTTCTTCTTGCCCCTAACGCCGTTTACCCTTAGCGGCTTGCTCGAGATGAGGCTTATCCTTATGCCGAACTTTTCTGGAATCACATCCGGCGAATCGAGATAGATCTTCTTTGGGTTTGCAGAGCTCTCCTCTATGAGCCTTGCAAAGTGTATCGCCTCGAGCTCGTTGAGCGAGATGTTGCTCTTCATCGCGTTGTTTATCTCCTCAGGCTGTATAGAATAGACCCTTATGTCATCTGCTATAGAATAGATATCATCAAAAAGGAACTGCCTCTTCTTCCTGCTCAGAAGCTTGGAATCCCTCACGCCTATCTCAGCAAGCTTCTTCCATTTGCCTTCCTTTATACTAACAAGGCTCACTACCAAGGGTCCTAAAACAGCTCCGCGGCCCGCCTCATCGCCGCCCGCTATTATAATAGAAACCACCGTCAGAGGGATTTCCTATCAACTATTATGAAGTCGTTTACAGCCATCACAGAATTGTAATTCACCTTGAGCTTGCCGTCCTTTATGTCTAGTTTGTTCACGAACTGGCTGTCTACATTAGGGTCTATTATCATTGCTGTGAGCTTGCCCGTCACTTCGTTTACTTCTGCGTCCAAGAATTTTCCAAGGTCAAATCCGTCGCTCGTTATAACCTCCTTGCCAACTAATTCCTCTGCGGCTATATATTTTACCATATAATCCACCTTCTCTTCTATATCTATTTAATAGTTAAGATTTTATATATTTATGTTATTATCGAGAATAAATGTTTCGTGGTTTTTATGGGAAGTTTCGGCAAGCTTTTCTTCAAGGAAAAGCAGGTGAAGGCATTCCTCATCTTGGCGGAGAATTCGCAGGAGTGGAATCTTTCTAACCTTGCGAAGGCTTCTGGAGCAACGTATGTGCACATAAGCAGGTTCATAAATGCTTGCGAAGGTGCAGGCCTTATAGAGAGCACAAAGCACGGTAGGATAAAGGGAATAAAGCTTACCCAAAAAGGTGTTGAAGTTGCAGGCCATTTGTCCAACATATCAAGCTCTATAGAAAGGCTCGACAAGGAAAAGGAAAAAGAAAAGGAGAAGCAGGAACCAAAGCAGGAGAAGCAAGAGCTCAAACAACCTCAATAGCCGACCTTTTCTTCATAGCATTGAGCACA
>JBAMLQ010000023.1:0-9189 GCA_039793505.1 Candidatus Micrarchaeia archaeon | reverse complement strand
TTTTATGAGCCAATTTGGAATACAGTACCATGGAGCTTCAAAAAGAAAGCTTGCGGGGAACGGCAAACTCAAGATAAAGAGCAGAGACAAGAAGAGACACCAAGTAGGAGGCTACTTTGCAGCAACAAGGCTTGGAGAGGAGAATGTAATAAAAAAGGTAAGAGCAAGAGGCGGCAAATACAAAGATAAATTGAAAAATGCTGGCTATGCGAACCTGCTTGTCGATGGATCTTACAAAAAGGTGAAAATAAAGGGAGTTATCGAGTCAAAGGACAACAGGAACTTCGCAAGGCTGAACATAATTACAAAAGGTACTATAATAGACACTGAGATGGGCAGAGCCATTGTATTAAATAGACCTGGAAAGGAGGGCTTTGTAAATGCAAAGCTTATAAGATGATTTTTATGCCTGCTAGAGTCTATATTTGTCCAATAGAAAAGAAATCAGAGCTTAAGAAGATGCTCGAATATGACCCGTATCTTGACCCGAAGCTGGGCGAAGAGGATTTGAAAAAGCTTAGGGAAGACGAAATGGCGAATGTGATATTTGTAAGGCAGGATTATGATCTTAGGGATGGAGCATCGATAAACATGGATCCATCAAAATGCTACCTTTTCTTAAAGGCGCAGGAGGATTTTTTGGAAAAGGCTGAGAAAAAGCTTAAAGAGAGTATAAAGGATATAGAAAGGGCCCAAAAAGACGTTGAGGAAAAGGTAATCATGTTCATAGAAGATGAGAGAAGCAGGGCCGACCAAGGTTTCGGCTCGATATTCGGCTGATGGTATGAATTTCTTGAGCATAGAGGATCTTTCGAAGGAGGAGATGCTTAGGATCTTTGGGATAGCTGACAACCTCAAGGAAGGGAAGTCAGAAATGGCGCTGAAAGAAGACGCAGTTGCAGCGCTGATATTTGAAAAACCTTCTACTAGGACAAGGATTTCATTCGAAGTTGCGATGTTGCAGCTTGGCGGCCATTCTATATATATTGATTCAAGGACCTCGCAGCTCTCTAGAGGGGAGAGCATATCAGATACAGCAAAGGTGCTTAGCGGGTATGTAGATTTTATAATAGCAAGGCTTTACAGGCACGATGACCTTTTGGAGCTTGCGGCAAATGCTTCTGTGCCTGTAATAAACGCGCTTACTGATTTAGAGCATCCTTGCCAGGCATTGAGCGACCTTTACACTGTGCTGGAAGTGAAGAAAAGACTCAAGGGGCTTAAGCTGGCCTTTGTCGGGGATATAGCTGCGAATACAGCGAACTCGCTCATGCTCGGCGGGGCGAAGCTCGGCATGGAAATAGCGCTTGTAGGCCCAAAAGGCTATGCACCAAATACTTTGTATTTCTCAAAGGCAAGGGAATACAGCAAGGTGGGGGTATATGACAGTATAGAAGAGGGGGTTTCAGATGCTGATGTTGTATATACAGACACATTTGTAAGCATGGGGCAAGAAGAAGAGGCCGAACAAAGAAGAAAACTCTTTGCCCCTTACCAGGTGAACAAGAAGCTTATGAGCTATGCCAAAAAAGACGCAATAGTAATGCATTGCTTGCCGGCACACAGGGGCGAAGAGATAACAGATGAAGTTATTGACGGACCACAGAGCGTAGTGTGGCAACAGGCAAAAAACAAGCTACTCCTTGAAAAAGCAATACTCCTTTACCTTTCTGAAAAGGAAGAATAATAGCTAGCCCCACATCTCTGCCATTATTCTTGATTCGTCTATGCCGATATTCTTGAGCACAGCCTTCATTGCATTTGAAAATGCCGGTGGGCCGCATATATACGGATCTCTTTCCGCAAAATCAGGCACCTCCCTCTTTACCATATCCTCATTTATATGGCCTGTTTCACCGCTCCAATTGTCTCCGGGCTGGGGCCTTGTGACTGTTACCACGAGCTTTAAGCCCATGCTTTTCTCCATCCCTTCCAGCTCGGCTTTCCTTATTATTTCATTTGGATACCTAACGCTGTACATGAGCACAACATCTATTCTAATGCCTTTTTCCTTTATGTACCTCAGCATTGACAAAAATGGGGCTATACCTGTGCCACCAGCAATAAAGAGTACCTTCTTGTTCTTGCTAGGGTCGAACTTGAACTGGCCGTAGGGGCCAGAGACATGGTAAAGATCGCCAGCATGCGCCTCTTCTAGCTTCGATGTAAGCCTGCCGTGCACCATGCTTATTATGAGCTCCA
The DNA here is from genome assembly GCA_039793505.1 of Candidatus Micrarchaeia archaeon. GTDB lineage: Archaea > Micrarchaeota > Micrarchaeia > Micrarchaeales > CABMGC01 > JAGDYD01. Next base: position 6,987 of record JBAMLQ010000023.1, on the reverse strand, counting down.
GCACCTTGCTTCCAGGCGCAGAGGCTATTGAATAGGCTCTGCCTATCTCTTCTGGCGTATTCGCCTTATAATAAAGCATTATAAACATGCCGGGACTGAAATCTAGGGCAGTGCCATCTTCGCTCTCGAACCTGAAGATGTTTACATCAGGAGTCTCCTTTATTATTTCCCTCAGATAATAAGGCCTCTTCACAATCATAATCTGTTTTATGAAAAGAATTTATAAAAATCATTGCTTCAGGTTGGTAAGGGATTCTGCTATTTTCTCAAATTTGTCAACGCTCTTTATGACTTCCTTTAGCTTTGGATTTATGCTGTATCCAAGACCATAGCCTCGCTCAGTCCTTATGTGGGTCGGTTGCAATACATTAAGATTCATAGAAAGCTCCCTCAGCGTTATAATAAGAGTCTTCCTTGTGAATTTCTTGCCTAGAACAGCATAGAGCTCGCGCGTTGTCCTTGGGGATTTCTCTATAAGAAGCTTTAAAACGGCATAATTAGGTCTGCTAAGCAGCTTTCTTATAAGCCAGATTTCATCCTTATCCTTCATGGACAGAACCCCGATAGATAAGCAATTATCTCTATAATTATTTTGATAATAAACTTTATAAAGATATATATAAAGAAACCCTGAACATTATATAAATGAACAAAAAGAAAAGTGGCGGATTTTTTTGCTATGCCTTATTACAGAAACATATTTAAAACTTTTTATACAATAATATATTTATATTTACTTTAGTAAATATTTATTGAACAAAATACAAGCGATTGCATGCTTTGGTGGGGAAGAAAATCCGAGGAGAGGGTTGAAGAGTCCGGGCTGAGCTTTGCTATAGGGGAAAGCAGAGGCGGCGAGATAGAAGAAATAATAGATTCACCCATACGAAGATCGATAACAAGACTTAACGGACTGCACTTCTACAATTATGCACACGGTTACAAGAAGCTCGACAAAAATGAGTTGCAGCTTGCTGCTATTGCAAAAGCAAAGGTTGGGGCAAAATTCGTGGAAAGCGAGGTAGATGAACTTTTTACCCCAACCTCCCTTGAAAAGGCAAGAGGAATTGCTTACGAATACCTTAAACAAAATATTCCTGAAGATAGGGCATTTTTAATATCACAGATGGTAGCCAATGACACCATAGGCTATGGCGCCATAAGCCTCCTCTTGGAAGACAGAAAAAACATAGAAGAGATAGAGATAAATTCGCCCACCGCTGAGATTATAGTTTATACAACAAAATACGGAAGGTGCAAGACAAACCTTTCCTATTTGAGCGAAGAAGACTTCAGAAGAAGTGTAAACAAACTCCTTTATTTTGCGGAGAAAGAACTTAACAGCAGCAATCCTATAGTAGATGCTCAAATCGACGATATAAGGGTACATGCACAGATAAAACCCTATGCGCATGCTGGTGCATGCACATCAATAAGGATAGGGGGCAAAAAGGAGTTCAATCTTTCAAAACTGGTTGAAAACGGAACTTTGACGCCTGAGATGCTTGCTTATGTCTGGCTTGCAATAGATTCCAAGGCAAACATAATAATATCAGGAGCGCCTGCAAGTGGCAAGACAACCCTGCTTGCATCAATGATCTCACTTGTGCCAAAATACTACAAGATTGTTATAGTGGAGGAAGAGACAAATGAGCTCCACACTTTTGCTGATTATAATTCAGTCTCTCTTTACAGTTCGAAGAAAGGCTTTACATCGCAACAACAGGTATCGAATGCGCTGAGGATGAGGCCGGACCGTATCATAGTGGGAGAGATACGCGGTGAAGAAGCGAAGGAGATATTCTCTGGCTCTAATCTCGGGATACCGTTCATTACCACGATGCACAGCAATGAAGGCGGGCTGGAGGTGCTGAAGAGGCTTATAATAAGGCCAATGAGTGTAGAGCCAAGCTCTCTCAGCACATTAGATGTTGCGCTTTACATGGAGCAGATCGACCTTGACAAGAGGAGGCTTGGAAAAATATTTGAGTATAAATGGCTCAGCAGAGGCGAGATAGGCGAAGATGCGGGAATAGCTGTAAGTGATATAGACAAGGTGGAGATAAATGAGGTGGCAAGCAATGGGTTGCTGAACCCAGAAAAGATTAGGGAATCGAAAATTATTGCGATGTTTGCAGAGAGGCAGGGCATGAGTGAAAAGAAAGCGTTAGAAGAATTCAACAGAAGGGCAAAAATAATAACAAACGCTGAAAAGTCGAAGGAGGGCTTGGAAGCAGCAATAAACCAGTATAAGGCGGTTAGATGAATATAACTATTTCATTTGAGGTGGTCACTTCTACTATCTTTTCATCCGCACTTATAGCCATGCTCTTCACGAAGCTCAGGAAACTGTACAATGAGAATGCACTCAGAGAAGATTTCAAGGATGCACTTTATCTTGCAATGGGCTATGCGGGAGAAGGGCCCATTGTCAAAGGGCTTGAAGCAGTTGAACCGAAGATAAAAAATAAAAAGCTCAGAAAAATTGTAAGAAGAGAGATTATAAGCGAGAAAATTAATGGCAGGCCGTCTGGCGAAGCGCTAGAAATGCTTGGCATTGACGCCGAGGATTTTTCGCACATAGATTTGTTCATAGGCAGAGAAATTGAAAAGGTCAAGGAGAAGGCCTCGCAAGTGGAGCCACTGCTCCAAAGGGACGCAACCATCAACATGTTTATCTCAACAATCGCACCCTCTTTTGTCATTCTTGCTTTTATAGGCAGTTCAATACTTTCAACACCAAGCATCATCTTTCTCTCTTTCATGCTTCTTTCCATTTTGCCAGTCTTGTATGCTATAAGCCTCACGCTCTCCCAAAGGCGTTTGATAAATGCTTTCAAAAATTGAGGCTTTGTCTTGCATTCTTGCAATCGCACTGCTCGCGCTAAACAAGCTAGAGACAGCACTTCCTTTAGTCGCAGCAAGCTTAGCTATGCATGCAAAGCGCTCAAAGGGTGAAAAGCCAAGAGATGAGATCCTGGAGTTGGCGGAAAGAGGCTACAGAAAAAGCGGCTCTGCCCTGCTCACTTTGGGCAAGCTTACAAAATATAAAAAGCTAGGAAGAGCCTTCAAGGCATACTGGACAGACGCTGGAGAGGGTGGGGAAGAAAACAGCTTGGAAGAAAGGGTAGGCAATGCGCTTCTGCGCGGCGCATCAACTGGAGAGGGAGTGGACAGGTCGATAGAACTTTTGAAAGAGGAAGAAAAGGTAAATAGATACAAGCAGTACGCACTGGGAAAAGCAAACGGCATGATCGCCCTTTCCAGAATAGGCCTTTCTTTCTTCTTCCCGTTCTTTGCAGGCATAGGCGTGAGCATAGTAAAAGAAGGCCTGCTTATTGGAAGCCATGCAAATTTGCATGGAGTTTTTAGTATAATTGTCTTTGCGTATATTGCCGAGGCACTCATAGTTGGAAAAGCGTTCTACAGCCTTGACAAGAGCATTGCAAACATAATACAAAGTTCGCTGCTACCGATATCGATAGCGATGCTTGTATTCAGACTTGCGTCTTTGATTTATGCTTTTTTGTAGGTGGGTAAATGAAAGAAGAAATCAAAGGAATTTTAGCTGTGGCGAAAAGCATGAAAGGACAGGGCTCGCTGGAGTATATTATGATGCTCGCAGCGGCGAGCATTGTAATAGTCTTGGCCCTAGCAATGGTGGTGAAGATGAAGCATGCAGTAATCACAAACGTGGCTGTAAACGGAAGCAATATGAGCATCTCATCTGCGATTTCGCATGAGCTCTCGGCAATTGCTTCGAACAGTTCTTAGCATGAAAGCCCAGATTTCGGTAGAATTTCTCTTGTACCTCTCAGCTGTGAGCCTTGCCCTGCTCGCAATGTCAAGCATTGCTCTGCATTACATGCCTTACATAAATGAGAAGCTTGGCGAATACGCCACGTGGCTTCTCATAGCAAGGATAAATGAGCTTGCTGCTTACAGGGACAGTTCAAGCATCTATGCTTACATTCCAAAAGGCCTGTGCAATTCAAGCATTGAAAACGATTATTTGGGAACGGTATTCGGGCAGTTTTACATCAATCCAGCAATAAAAATAAGCAAAGGCGCATTTTGCCCTGATGGCACGTATGCAAACCTCTCGCTAAAGAGCGTGCAAGGCTATGTAATTTTAGGTAGATAATATGAAAGCACAAACAAGCCTGGAAATGCTCCTTACTCTTTCGCTCTCGCTGTTACTTTTTTCCATCCTCTTTTCTTATACATATACCTACTACTCGAGGCTTCAAAGCTACAATTTAAGCAGGAGCATTTGCATGGCGCAAAGCGCGATAGAATGGAGTTTGAACAATGGCCACATTAATGAGGTGGAAAATTGCTAAAGCTTATTGTCGTATCGCTTGACATGCTCGCCTCGCTCCCAATACTCTTGATTTTAGTGACTGCACTGGCAGGATCACTTTACATGGTGGAATTGAACATGCAGGATTGCACACTTCTCGCAAACTCAATCTATGGCTATGCGAGAAGTCAGGCTTTTGTAGAATCAAGCATCTATAGCAACACTGTTCCTTTGAATTCAAATTGCTCTGGTGCATGCAGGATTGTAACAATCGGCGGAATTGCTTACAAGGTGGTGATAAATTGAAAATGCAGGCAAGCCTTGAATTTATGCTCATACTAAGCGCGGTCTCATTGGTGGCTTTTCTGGCGCTTGGCATATACGCCAGCAAGGCAAGCCAGGGGGAGAAGTTGCTGAATTTAAGTTTGGCAGACGTGAAATTCAATGCAAGCACGAACAGCAGATTCAATATATCATTTTATATGCCATTCAACACAATAGTCGGGAATTCCTATCTGCTCGATTATGTGGCTACATGCCCCAACGGCTCATTTGCATTCGATATAAATTCAAGCAATATTAGCTTTTCAAAAGATAGAATCTCCTCCAGCATAGATAATATCTTTGCAGGATATCTGTATTTTGTACCCAAGGATGCTGGCAAAAATAACGCAAAAATATATTATACTGCCTCATGCGGAAAAAATTATTCAGGCTTTTATGAGCTTTCCACTTATTCCATATACCAAAATCAAAACAATGAAATAAACCAGACAGCAGATTCGTTTGCAATATATAGCAGGAATGAATTTCTCCTGTACAATTATTCAGGCAAAAACAATATAAATGGTTTAAGCATATGGGGGCACTGCAAGTATTATCCGCCAGATGTGCCAAGCACATCTGTGTTATATGAATGCGGAACCAAAAATGCCTGGGATTATGATATATTTAGTTACTACTGCTATAATCTTGAAGAGGGAGTATATTATACCATATGCATAGCCCCATATTCAACGCAATACAACTTAAGCAATGTCAATGCAAACCAGTACTCGTTCTCTTACAACTTCACGCTAAGAGCCTATTATAATGGCGTTGAGTTCTATGCAATGTTCAACAATACGAAATGCGCCTCACTCTTTTCCGAAAATGAGAAGATAGGGAAAGCGTGCATCTCAAGCATTTCTGGCATTGGGCCGATAAACTACGCGGTGCTCATCTCAAATTCGACAAGCAATGGCATAGCCAACCAAAGTTTGTACCAATCTTATACGCAGGCTAAGAACAACATGTACAGCACGCTCAGCTATTTCAATTCTTCATATGCAGACAATGCCGAGCAGGCACAGATAAACAGTGCAATAGACTACTATGAGAAGGCTGCAAGCGACCTTGAGGGAAGTAGATTTGGCTCGATTCAAGGATGTTATGCCGGAGAGAATTATTTGGAGTGCAAGCCCACATATCCCCTTTCCTATGTTATCAATGCAAGGCTAAACCAAAGCACATATAATGAGACCCTTTATTATCAAGGGAGCATACTGCATATCAGTTGAGAGAATGCCCAAGGCACAATTTGCAATGATCGAAGCCCTTGCCTCGCTTCTTTTTCTACTAGCTGTAATAGGCATAGGTGTTAATGCTCTAGAATATGGCTATTTAGAATCTGAATCGGCGAAATCATTCGACATAATGAACATAGCCTCATATGATTTTATAAATGAAATTTATTCAAACAGGTCTATTGGCACATGCATAAACGAGACGAACACAACATGCATAGACCAGTATCTTGAGGAGTATTACACAACATATAAGTTAAGAAGCATCGAGCTAGATGCTGGCAGATCATACATGATTGGCAATGCAACAAGCAATGCGATAGAGAGGTGTTTTCCATATGGCGGAAAAGAGCTCTGCCTATATATAGCGAGGTAAACTACCCACGACTAAAGCCGTGGGCTTCCTTGTCGAGAATAGGTGATGATATCTATTATGGCATGCTGTTTAGCTTTACAATCCTCTTTGCAGTGCTGTTTCTTTCTCTTGTGGCGAAGACACTGAACTATTACGAAGAGATCTCTTTAGAGTATTATGATCTTGGCTATGCCACAACACTAGAGTCATTTGGCCTTATGGCATGCTATGAGAACATGAGTTATGTAGAATACTCTGCTTTACTCGATGGCTTTTCATTTGATAATGGAACAATATATTATGGAGGCTCATACATTATCCTAGGGAAGTGACATCCACCCGTAAACAGTGTGGGCTCCCCAAGTGAACAACGTATGGTGTCATTTGTTCAGAATGGAAAAAGGAACAGGGCGCCGAGGTCACTGACATGAAGCAAATGCCCACCAATTTCCGTGGTTCGCTTTATCCCACCTAAGGAGTGTGGGATTTCCCGCTCACTTTGTTAAAAAAGCAAAAAGAGAAAGAGATAAAATAAATAAGTAGCAAATATATTTGTGGCCTTGGTGGTGTAACGGCTGCATGGAAGGCTGTGGACCTTTAGGACCGGGTCCGACTCCCGGCCAAGGCCTATCTAGATTCTTATCTGATATTTCCTTTTGAACTTTTGTTACTTATGCAGTCCTCTAAGATAAATCGCTTAATTCTTTACCAGAATGCTTAGCAGAAAGCCCACGATTTCAATCGTGGGATGAATGCGAAATGCA
>JBAMLQ010000022.1:0-9255 GCA_039793505.1 Candidatus Micrarchaeia archaeon | reverse complement strand
CCTTATCCCATAGCTCATGCACCATTCGCTGAAGTCTATAAACTTTTTTACTCCCTTGCTGTATCCTTGCAGAAAAGAAAGCTTGTGCTTCCTAGCCCATCTCCTGTTGCCATCTGGTATTATAGCAATATTCTCTGGCACTTTCTCTATTTTCATCAATTCACCAGTAACTTAATATAACTTCTAACAACATATTAATAAATATTGTTTTATATTGCAAACGAAGTTTTATATTTTTATAATCTTCATTTGGAAGCATGGACGAGGTATATACTTTTAAAGAGGCAGCAAGGCTAAGGCTCACAAAGGCTGAGCTTGGAGGCAAGGGCTATGGATTAGTTGAGATGACGAGGATAGGCTTGCCTGTGCCTCCAGGAATAGTCATCACAACAAAGATGTGCAACAAATATTTCAAGGAAAAGAGGCTTTGGGAGAGCATAAAGGAAAAGATACTTGCAAAGATGAGAAAGATAGAGAATGAAACCGGAAAAAGGTTCGCAAGCATAGATAACCCGCTTCTTGTTTCTGTAAGGTCGGGGGCTCCGCTTTCAATGCCCGGCATGATGGACACAGTGCTCAATCTTGGTATAAACGACGAGATTGCAGAGTCAATAGCAAGAAGATATGGCGATAAGTTTGCATATGATACATACAGGAGGTTTATCCAGCTCTTTGCTACGATTGTATTGAAGATAGACAAGAAGCCCTTTGACGAGGCTCTGGAAGAGGAGAAAAGGAGAGAAGGAAGAGATGAGAGTTCGCTGAGCGGAGATGCTATGAAAAGGCTCGCAAGCAAGTACAAGTCCATTGTTGAGAAGTCTAGCAAAAAGCCTTTGGAGCAGGATCCTTACAAGCAGCTCTTCATGGCTATCGGGGCGATATTCGAATCGTGGTGGAACAAGAGGGCCGTTGAGTATAGGAAGATCTACAATATACCAGATTCGATGGGAACAGCTGTCAATATAGTTGCAATGGTCTATGGCAATCTTAACGAACGCTCAGGCACTGGCGTTGCATTCACAAGAGATCCTTCTACAGGCGAGAAGAAGATATATGCTGAGGTGCTTATGAATGCACAGGGCGAGGATGTAGTCTCTGGAAAAAGAACCCCTATGCCCATAGAGGAGCTTAGGAAGAATCTTCCAAATGTATACACCGAGCTTGTAAGTACTTGCAAAAGGCTCGAGAAATATTTCAAGGATATGCAGGATATCGAGTTCACAATTGAAGATGGCAAGTTCTACATGCTCCAGACAAGAAACGGGAAGCGCTCGCCGCAGGCTGCGCTTAGAATAGCAATAGACATGGTAAAAGAGAAGCTTATCAGCGAGAAGGATGCGCTTCTTAGGATTAGCCCAGACGATCTGGACAAGCTCCTGCACAAGCAGGTTGACAAAAGGTTTGCAAGCGAGCCTATTGCAACTGGCCTGCCTGCTTCTCCTGGCGCAGCGTCCGGCAAGGCAGTCTTCGACATAGAAAAAGCTGTCGAGGCTAAGAAGAAAGGAGAAAGCATTATACTTGTCAGAGTAGAGACAACTCCAGATGACATAAAGGGCATAGCAATAAGCGATGGTATATTGACGAGCAGAGGCGGCATGACAAGCCATGCGGCTGTTGTCACAAGGGGCATGGGGAAGCCGTGCATAGTGGGAAGCAACATCGAGATAAGCAAAGATAACAATTCATTCACATCAAATGGCTTTACAATAAGGGAAGGGGAGGAGATAACAATAGACGGCACAGATGGGAAGGTCTACAAGGGAAGTATACCACTCATTGAGCCGAAGCTCGGGAAGGACATAAATACAATACTGCGCTGGGCTGACAAGCATAGGAGGCTGGGCATAAGGGCAAATGCAGATACGCCCGAGATGGTAAAGCTTGCAATTGAGAACGGAGCAGAGGGCATAGGCTTGGCAAGGACTGAGCGCATGTTCACCTCTCCGGAAAGGCTAGATCTTGTAAGAAAGATGATTCTTGCAGATACGAAGGAGGAGAGGAAAAAGTATCTTGAGATGATAAAGCCCCTTCAAAAAGAGGATTTCAAGAAGATGTTTGACCTGGCAAATGGCAAGCCCCTTACAATAAGGCTTATCGATATGCCTTTGCACGAGTTCCTTCCAAAGCTGGAAGAACTCATAAAGGAAGAGTGCAGGCTAAAGGAGGCGAGCAGAAGCAAAGAGTTGGAGGAGCTTGAGAAGGTGATAAGTAAGGTCATGGAGCTCAGGGAATCAAACCCGATGATGGGCCAAAGAGGAGTAAGGCTTGGAATTGTATACAGCGAGATATATGAGATGCAGGTCCGTGCGATACTCGAGGCTGCAATTGAGCTTGCAAAGAGAGGCAAGAAGGTAAAGCCAGAAATTATGATCTCGCAGGTTGCGATTGCAAATGAGCTTGCAAAGGCAAAGGAAATTGTATACAATGCAGCAGAGGATACGTTCAAAAAATTAGGCAAGAGGGTAAGTTTCAAGTTTGGCACAATGATAGAAACGCCGAGGGCCGCGCTCACGGGAGGCGAGATTGCAAAATAAGCAGACTTCTTCTCATTCGGAACAAACGACCTGACACAAGCTACGTTTGCGTTCAGCAGGGACGATATAGAGGCAAAGTTCATGCCTTTTTACCTAGATAACAAGATACTGCCAAGCGACCCTTTTGCAAAGCTTGATACACTTGGCGTTGGCAGATTGATAAGCATGTGCGCCGATGAAGGCAAGAGCGCAAACAAAAACCTTGAGGTTGGGGTATGCGGCGAGCACGGCGGCGATCCGGATTCGATAGAGTTCTTCAATGCAACAAAGGTGGATTATGTAAGCATGTCCCCGCACAGGATACCTGTTGCAAAGCTTGCAGCAGCGAGGGCCTCGATAAGCGGGGAGAAGAATATGACTGTTTAGCATGAAGCTTAGAAAAAGGCTTGCTTCCTACGGGCTGAGCAGGTTTGAAGTAGATGTCCTGCTTGAGGTATATAAGATACCCAAGGGCGAAACGAGAAGCTACAAGGAGATAGCGAAATCTGTAGGAAGGCCCTTTGCATATAGAGCAGTAGGCAACGCGCTGAAGAAGAATCCCATGCCTATAATAATACCTTGCCACCGCGTTGTAAGGAGCGATGGCAAGCTTGGCGGCTATTCATTTGGAGGCGAGGCAAAGAAGAGGGATCTGCTTGAAAGGGAAAGAGGATATAAAGATTGATGGCAATGGCGATACGAAGGTGCTGAAGTATAACGGCATCACCTACTCAGCCGCCAATGCAAACTCGATTTACACGCATCTTTACTGGGACTACTTCATACCTCTCCCGCTCCTCTTCGAGAAGCCCAAGGTGCTTATCATAGGGCTTGGGGGTGGAACAATACCATACCAGCTGAGCACGCTCTACAAAGACATAGAGATAGAGATAGCAGAGATAAACGAGAGGATGGTAAGCGTGACAAAGGAGTTTACTGGCCTAGACCTAAGCAAATTCAAGCTCTACATAGAAGACGGCGCAGAGGTTGTAAGGAGGAAAAGAAGCGAGTACAACATAATAATCCTCGACGCTTACATAAACGACAGGATACCAAAGCAGTTCCTGCAAGAGGATTTCATAAGCAATGCGCATCTTGCGCTTAAGGAAGATGGCATACTGGCAATAAACTATGCAAGAAGGCTGAGCTTAATGCTGGAATACATAAGCTACAAGTCCAAGCTTAAAAAATTTTTTAACTTGTACGAGCTCAAGAAGGGCATCAATTCAAAGAACTCCATCTTTATAGCCACTAAAAAGCTTACAGGCGCTGAGATCTTTGCCATATTAAAGTCCAAGATTGTGGACCCGCAGGGGCAGTTCCTGCTTGATGCGTACTCAAGAATAGTATGAAGTATGAAGCAAACAGCAACATATAAAAACAATAAAGCAAAAATAGTTTTGATTGCATGAGCCTGCGTTCAATAAAGGACCCGTTTTCAATGTGGCTTCTCTACATAGTGATATTTGCGTTCATGGCATTCATAGGTGCCACAACAATCGCATACTATTTCCTGATAGGCTCCGGATCAATAATCTTATCCCTTTTATTCGGCTTCTGGTCTGGAATGAAATCATATAAGTCAAAGCTCCGCGTGGCAATATTCAACGGCTTTGTTCTTGGCCTTGCAATAGGCTTTATTACCCTTTTGCTTGTTGTGGGCATATCGGCTCTTTCTAAAGGATTTCTTAGCCTTATAGCAACAAGCGTTGTCGGCATACTTCCTATAGGAATAGGTGCATGGTCTTTCATAACGATGCTTTCTGCTTTGGGCTCAGCATTGGGCAGCGAATTTAAGGCGATCAGATGAAAAATGAGGAGAAGCTTGAGAAAAAAAAGGAAGAGGAAGAGAGCGAAGAATCGAAAGAAGAGATTGAAGAGGAGCATGCGCAGGTAAGCATAGCAGCGCCAATGTTCTTCTGGATACTTCTTCTTGTCGTAGCGATGGTGATTGATCTTCTTTTAAGCGCAGGGTATATCCCAAAAGAGTTTGTGGGCATACTCTCAGCATCAGCAAAATTCATCCTCTTTATGCCCGGCTCATTGATATTCCCATTGATAGTCGGCGCGGTCATAGGGGCAGAGATAGGAAGAAAGTCGAAGAGCATGTTTGTAGCTGTAAAGAGCGGCATACTGAATGGCATATACGCGATGATTGTTTATCTTGTTGCCATCTTCATAATATACGAGATCATTGTATACATAATACCGCAGCTCAACCCGGGAATAGACTTCCTTGCAGTGAAATGGTTCGCTCTGCCAAGCGCCATATTAATCGCATTTTCTACCCTTTTCGCAGCGCTCTCCCATTCTAGGAAGGTCTAGCCTAGCCTTTCGCTGCGCTCACAAATTTTAGCACATCGTTGTCCTTTACCTTGTAATCTTTTGGAAGCCTTATCTTTTTCTTTGCATCTATCGCATAGAGCATGTTCTGCGCTATGCTTGTGTGTATCTTCGCAGCGAGCTCAACTGCAGTTGTGCCTTCTTTTACAAGCAATGCGTCGGGCAGGACATTGCCATAGTGGTCTATGTATTTGTTTTCGTCCTCCACCGGGTAAGCCACAACCATCTTTAGAAGCCCAAACACAACCTTGTTGATAAGCTCCTGCACGCCTGTGCCATTGTTTCTCCTTATATACTTGCCGAGGTATGCAAGTGCATCTTCTTGCTCCTTCGTGGTTTTCCCGACTATCTTGAAATCGCTCGAGCCAGGAATATATTCTATTATGCCAGCCTTTGCCGCTTTCCTCAACGTAAGCTCAGCCGCGGCTGAGCAGCCTACAATCGTGACATCTTTGAGCTCGTTCCTTAGCTTTTCCAGCTTCTCAGCCCCTGCCATGTCGAGCTTGTTTGCTGCGATAGCGACAGGCTTGCTTATCCTTAGCAACTCCCTCGAAAACTCTAGCATTTCCTCTTCGCTCCAGCTTATATTAGATGTGCTCAAATATGCTTTCTCTGCAGCGCTCTCAATCTCCTTCTCCCCGACTTTGAAGCTCGAGAGTATCTCTTCAAGCGCCTTTGTGCCGTCGCTCCTTTTGCTTATCTTTCCTATGTGCTTCTTTATTATGTCCCTGAGCCAGAAGGCGAGCTCGTCATTCACCATTTTGTACTCTTTTGCGGGATCGCAAGCAACGCACGGATTGCCGTTCTCGTCTGTCTTGCCGCTAAGGTCTACAACCTGTATAAATGCATCTGCGCTTATCAGGTCGTTAAGGAATTGGTTCCCCATACCTTTGCCGAGGTGCGCATTGGGTACAAGCCCGGCAACATCAACAACCTCTATAGGGATGAGCCTTGTGCCGTTCATGCATATAGAGTTTTTGGGATTGCACTGAACTCCTAGCTCTCTGTCGACGCACCTCTTGCTAACATATGCAACACCGTGGTTTGGCTTTATTGTGGTAAAAGGATAATTGGCTATAGCTACATCAATCATGGTAAGTGCAGAAAAGAGCGTGCTTTTCCCCTTATTCGGCGCGCCTATAATACCTATCAACATAGTATCAGAAGAGATTGTATCAAGAATTATTAAATAAGTTTATCTTATTAATTATATGGGCAGGGGTGGCGGAGTCTGGTCAAACGCGACGGGTTCAGGGCCCGCTTCCTTTAGGGGATGCGAGAGTTCAAATCTCTCCCCCTGCAAATTTAAGCATATTTTTTGCGATTTTATACTGCTCGATATTGTTCACTGTTATGAATCTCTCTATGGGGAAGTGGAGTATATTTTCCTCTTTGCAGGCCTTTGAAAGGAAATCCTTCTCGAATGAGAATGCTTCGCTTTTTGGAAGCTTTTCCTCCACTATTTTGCTTAGAATGTATACGCCTGCGCTTACAGTCCTGCTCTGCACGCTTTTTGGATCGGGCTTTTCTACAAAATTCACAACCTTGCTGTCTGCGGTTTCAAGAACCCCAAAGCCCCTTATGTCTTCCATCTCTACCGTGCCTATTGTCACTAGCGCGTTCCTTGCCTTGTGCAAGGTATGCATTTGCTTAAGATCGAACCTGTAAACAGTATCAGCATAAACGACAGCAACATCCTCGTAGCGCTGCATCTTGCTCATTGCATACCTTATCGCCCCTCCAGTGCCTAGTGGTTTGCTCTCTATTATAAACTCTATCCTAGCGCCGAACTTGTGCCTTTTGTTGAAGTAATCTATTATCTTGTTTGACTTGTAGCCGAGCGAGAGGTAGATGTTTTTTATACCGTTCCTTTCAAGCTCCTCGACAGCATATTCTATGAGCGGCTTGCCGTTTATTTTTATAAGGGGCTTCGGCACCTCGAATGTCAGCGGCCTGAGCCTTGTCCCCTTGCCTCCTGCGAGTATTATCGCATCCTCGAGCTCCATGCTAAACACCATAATATTGGTTGATTAGCTCTAGGCCTTTGTCAAGGTCTATGCCTGCCCTAAAGCCAAGCTTCTCCTCAGATTTCTTTGTATCTGCAAGCGTTTCGTATACATAGTTCTTCATGGGCATTTCAACATACTTTGGCTTTATATCCTTTCCAAGCAGGCTGTTTATCTTCTCCACAAGCGTATTTATGTCGTAGTTCCTTCCAGTGCCCACATTGTATATGTTGAAGCCAGAGTTCTTCTCCGCAGCCTTTAGCATTGCTTCGACAACATCGCTTACAAAGATGAAGTCTCTTTTCTGTGAGCCGTCGCCGTATATTACCGGGGGCTCTCCCTTCTTCATGCTTCTCAGGAACTGCGTAGCTAGGTTTGCGTATCTGCCTTTTGATTCTTCGTGCTTGCCGTATACGGAGAAAAAGCGCATTGCAGAAACATCAATTCCATGTAGCTTTGCATAAAGTTCTGCAAGCCTCTCGCACGTTATCCTTGCTTCTGTATAATAGTCAGTAACAATCGGTATAGTATCTTCCTTGTGTGGCGGTTTTATGCCATTATATATCGATGATGAAGAGGCAAATATGAGCTTTGCATTCTTCTTTTTTGCATATTCTAAAACGCTTGTAATGCCACTTACCACCTCTCCGACAAGCATCGGATTTTCCTTGTACATGGGGGAGGAAGAGTAGATGCCTATATGGAATACATAATCTGCATCAAAGCCGTAATTGTTGATATTCTTCGAGTCATCCTTTACAAACTTTACATTTCCTGTCTTCATTGCTTCTTCAAGGTTCTTTGTACTGCCTGTATGCAGGCTATCAATTACCAAGAGATTGTTCTCCTTGGCAAGTTCTTCGACAAGGTTGCTCCCTATAAAACCAGCACCGCCAGTTACTATAATATTTTTATCTTTCATTGTATCACTTTATATTAAGAAGTAATATATTTTCATATTATTTTTAAATTTTACTTTCAAAATAATATAGTGAAGTTTATTTTTCATACGGGTGTATGATATGAAGGATAGGCTCACAATAACTATAGACAGGAAGATTCTTGAAAAGATAGATGCAACTATAGATGGCATTAATGTAAGGAACCGTTCTCATGCAATAGAGCACCTTCTTGAGGCAGCACTAAACAAGAATGCGCCGCGCAAAGCTGTAATTTTAGCAGGGGGCACTATTATAAAGGGGCCAAATGGATATGTGCCAAAGCCCATGCTCCTTCTCAATGGTAAGCCGATAATAGAGTATACATTTGAGATGCTGCTCAGGAATGGAATAAATGAAGCCATAATACTTGCTGGCGAGAAGGGCGAGCTTATAACCTCATATTTTGGCGATGGAAGCAGATTCGGCATAAAGCTCACATACATGCTGGAAGAGAAGAGGAAGGGCACTGAAGGTGCGCTGGCGCTTGCAAAAGGCCTGTTGGGCAGCGAGCCATTCCTAGTAATAAACGGAGACAACTTCTATGATTTCAGCGTAATTGAACTCTACAAGCAACATCTTGCAACAAACGCACTTGTTACAATTGCACTCACCACTGCAGAAAATACCAAGGGCTTTGGGGTGACAAGGCTTGAAGGATCAAGGATACTGAATTTTGCAGAGAAATCTCCATCAGAGAGAAGCAAGCTTGTAAGCACAGGCCTCTACCTCTTTGACAAGGGCGCGCTGGACTTTATAAGTACATCGCAAGAGCCTGTAATGCTCGAGAAAAGCCTCTTTCCAAAGCTGGCAAGCATGCGCAAGCTCTATGGCTTCGTCATCTCTGGCGATTGGGTGCCGCTGGAATCAAGCAGTATCGAAGGGAGCATACACGAGATGGAGAAGCTAATTGCAAGAAGAAAGGTTTATTGAACAGAAAGCAAAAAAGATATATAAAGATGAATATAAAGTATAAACACATAAAAAATAAGTGGTTGCATGAGGTTTGCATTCATTGCAGTGCTTGGAATCCTGCTTGCCCCTTATCTGGCCCACGCATTCTCACTCTCGACATTATATGGTCCAAGCATGTGCACGCAGTTAAATGAGTCTTATCTTGTTTGCCCAGATTCAGTGCCCATAAAGGTTACGTTCTCGATCTCTGCGCCATATTCATATCCTTACCTGGGCAATTTTACAGTCTATTCTGTGCAGTATTGGAATACTTCAGAAGCTGTTAACATATATTCGACAGGTCCATGCATCGTGCCTTGGAGCGGCACAACCACTTGTATAATCTATCTTAGTCCTCTTCCCCCAACAACTGGAAATGGGGTAATAAAAAGGAGCATACCTCTAAGACTTGTCTCGAATCTTTATCCACAGGTAAGCTATAATAGGTCTGTAAATGTGACAATAACCCATTATATAACAACCGGCGAAGCATACTTTCTT
>JBAMLQ010000021.1:0-1173 GCA_039793505.1 Candidatus Micrarchaeia archaeon | reverse complement strand
CAGAAGAGGTAACAGTAAAGGGCAAAGGCTGGACGTGCGCAATCGCTGCGGCTGGGCTTCTTTGACTACTTCTCCCCAGACATAAGGTCATGATATTTTATGGGCCTCTTGAAGCCCTCCACCATTATACCTTCGCTGCTTATCTCTATAAGGCGGCTTGGATCCAGGGGCAAGAAGGTCTCAGCAAAGGCATGGTTCCTGAGAAAGCTTCTGTCAATCCCTATAAGATACTTTCCATCGACGTACTTTACCCTCTTCATCTCTGGCGCCACAGAAACGCCATTCACCCTTATGAAATGCATCTCCACCATGCAAAGATCCTTCGAGCTGCTCAATAACATATAGAAAAGTTCATCCTCCCCATATGGCTTTGGTATGAAAAACTTGAACTCTATGTTGTCAAAGATTCCATTGGAGCTTGTGCGCAGCATCAGGTTAAGGTTATATATATCCCTTCTTGCAAGGACAAGCTCATTGCCAATGTGCTCTATTATCTCCCACTTGCCAACAACTTCCTTTAGCTTTTCTTCTGGCATGATCTAATTTCAGCGTTGCAAATTTTATACTTTGCGGAAATTTTGATTTATTTATATAAAATTTTTCAAAAGTTTAATATAATTTAAGCAGCAATTTTTATTATAGAGGAGATGGATGAATATAGTGTTGTAGAGCATAGGCAGAAGATAAGCGAGGAGCAGACAGATCCAAAGGAAAGTGCTCCAATTTTTATCATAAAAGCGCTTAACTCAAGCATGCCAAGCATGGTCGTGTTTTCTTCGCTAATGGACATGCAGTTCGGCACAAAGATACAGGTTGACGAGGGCAAGGTCTATTTAGATGGAAAGGAGGCGGGCACCATATTGGCAAAGCTCAGCAGTGAAAGTGCCGTAGTAAACAAGGAGTATGACATAAAGTATACAGGAGGCTACTCCAAGGATGGAAGGATCATCTACTTAGACAGGGACCTGCCGGAGAAGATAAGCGTAGAGGGCAAAGAAGTTAATCTTGTGCAGAGCATAGGCCTGCACCATGAGCTTGTGGAGAAGTGGCTCATAGATGATGCGTATGACTACCCTTATGCGCACCTCATAGCAACGGGCGTGGAGAAGGATTACATCGAATCGCTTGGCATAAAATGGGAGTCCTACGATTCAGAGCTTGCGAAGGTGATAA
>JBAMLQ010000020.1:0-1187 GCA_039793505.1 Candidatus Micrarchaeia archaeon | reverse complement strand
TTGCATACTCTTTTGCGCTCTTGAACCTTTTAAACAGCTCAGGGGTTACTGCATTTACGACCTCATCATGCGTCTGCGCTGAGAGTATTGCAGCTACAAGAAGCTCTATTGGAGTTGAGAAATTTAGATAATATTTAGCATTTGGGTAAGCTTTTTCTAGCTCTTCTATCGCTTTCTTCGCCTCTTCGCTTGAGAGAAGTTTGAACACTTTATCAACCTAGCTTATACCCTATATCGCGCAGAAGCTTTCTTCTTGCCGCTTTGTCTTCTTCCTTTTCAACACCTTTAGCGCTGCTGCCGTCTGCAACGCCAAGAACTGCCCTGCCGTTTTTAGTGTGGGCAAGCACAACCTCAACGTTGTTTGCTGTTGCACAGTATATGCCTACCACTTCCGGAACAGATTTTACCGCATTTACAACGTTTATCGGATATGCATTTTTGAAGATTATTACGAACGTGTGCCCAGCACCTATCTTGAGCGCATTTTGCTCAGCTTTTTTGATTAGGGACTTGTCATTTCCCTCGCTCCTTACAAGGCAAGGCCCGCTTGCTTCTGCAAATGCCAAGCCAAACTTAATGCCGGGAACAGAATTTGCCATTGCCTCGTAGAGGTCTTCTGCTGTTTTTATGAAGCCGGCATGCCCTATAATAAGCTGCTCATCTTCTTCTTTTTTAATCTCTACAGATTCTATCTCCATACCCACCAACAATTAATATATGGAAAGAAAGTTCTAATAGATTTGCTTGCCGGAAGGGTTTTAAAGCTAAGCAGCTATTTAGAAATATGCCAAACGTCTCCACGATAATGCACAAGCATGTTGTAGCAATAGCAAAGAGCGCAAGCCTTGAAACCGCAATAAAGCTCATGAAGAGGAACAGGATAAGCCTCCTGCCGGTTGTTGATAGCGAGGTTCTCGTAGGCATATTGGAAGAGGAAAGTGTTTCAAGCGGCAAAGGAAGCGTGGAGGAGAGGATGAAGGAACCTTTCTTTGTGCTTGAAGACGATGATATAGATCAAGCATCGAAGATAATGCTCGACAAGCATGTGACAAGAGTCCCTGTTGTAAACAACAAAAAGGAAATGAAGCTCATCGGCATAGTGACTTCTACTGATATAGCAAATGCAATAAAAATGGGTGTGGAATAAAAAGAAAAAAGAAATTAGCAATTACTTTGAAAGCTCTATC
>JBAMLQ010000019.1:0-10073 GCA_039793505.1 Candidatus Micrarchaeia archaeon | reverse complement strand
GATGAGCATAGTGCCCTTTCTTACAGTACCAGAGAAAACTCTTCCTATTGCAACCTCTCCGCTGTGCTGGTCGTATGTTATACCAAATATTACCATCGCCACCTTTGCATTTCTGTCTACATTCATCATTGCCTTTCCTATATCGCTGTTTAGATCGCCATGCCATAGGTTTGGTATTCTGTAAGGCTGCGCCTGCTTAGGGTTTGGAAGATGCTCTATGATCATAGAGAGCACCGCCTCGTCTATCGGCGCCATCTCCTGTAGCTTCTCCTCTTGGCCTGCGGCTGTTAAGGCAAAGATGTCCTTGAATGTTATCTTGTATTTCTCCATTATCCTCTTTGATATGGCCCATTTCTTGTACGCTGATCCGAAGCATACGCTTCCATTTTCAACGCTCACGCCCCACTTGTCGGCAACATCCTCGGGGGCATATCTCTTTATCAGCTTGTTTATATCATTGATGAGCTTGAGGAGCCTTTCGAAAGTCTGTTCTGGCGTTAATCTGAGCTCGTTCAGAAGCCTGTCAACCTTGTTTACAAAGAGGACAGGCTTGGCCTTCTCCTTTAGAGCCTGCCTTACCACTGTCTCTGTCTGGGGCATTACTCCTTCTACAGGATCGACGACAAGCACTATCCCATCGACAGCGCGCATCGACCTTGTAACATGCCCGCCAAAGTCTACATGGCCTGGCGTGTCGATAAGGTTTATAATGTAATCCTTGCCACCGTAATCAAAAGCAAGCGAGATGTTTGCAGATTTTATTGTTATTCTCCTCTCCTTTTCTATCTCGTCGTAGTTTGTATAGAGCACCTCTCCTGCCACAGCCTTTGAGATTATGCCTGCCTTAGCAAGCAACGAATCTGTAAGCGTCGTCTTGCCATGGTGGACATGCGCGACAATAGCAACATTCCTTATCCTCTCAGGCTCATCCATGATCTTTGCTACTTCCTCTGCAACAAACTCTTTCCTTACCATAGCAACTACCTCGCACTTCTCGCCATGCGCTCGGCATCGACACGCTTCTTTACAGCATAGCTTTCTGCACTCTTGTTAGAAGCAAGTATCAGCTCATTTGCAAGCGCCTCGGCCATCCTTTTCTTGTTGTTGAAGCTTCCTGTTATCGCAGCCAAGGCTATGTTCTTGAGCGCAACATTTAACCTTCTCATCGAGCTCACGTCAACTGCTACATTGTAGTTTATCCCGCCATACCTCACTCTTGTAGTGTCTTCTATAGGCGCTGCATTCTCTATCGCTTCGACAAGCACTTGTATCGGGTTTTTTCCTGTCTGCTTGTTCACTATGTCAAACGCTTCCTCTACTATGTGCATGACCTTTATCTTCTTTCCCTGAAGCCTGCCTTCTGTTCTTATGACCTTTCCTCCGACCTTCTTTCCTGTGCCTCCTCGCATAAGCTTGTTTATAAGCCTTTCAACAACATTTGCATGGGCAAAATAGTAGCTCTGGTTTTTCCTCCTCCCATAGTTGTTTGGATATTTCATTGGTGTAAGGTTGATGTAATCAGCAAGGCTCTGGTCATTGACAACAACATCAGAAAAAGAGTACTTGCCGAAAAGCAGGGGTTCATTAGCCTCAAGCTTTTTTGCCCTTTTCTCCTTTGCCTCTTCCTTCTTTGCTTCTTGCTTCTCCTTCTGTTCTTCTTTTGGCTCAGCGTTAGGGGCATTAGCCTCTGCCCCAGCCGTTGCTTGTTTCGCTTCGCCTTCGCTCCTCTTCATCTGCTTTCTTTTCCTATAATCTGCAACAGCTTCTTCCTTTTCCTCCTTTATGATGTTAGCATCAGCCATGAAAATCACCTCTTAGGCTTCTCCTTCTTGCCCTTTACTATCTGCCTAAGGTCAACGCCGTTTATGGCTATTACTTTATATTTCAGCCCAGGTATGCTGCCCATCTGACCTCTCTGCGAACCGCTAAGGCCTTGTATTGTAACCTCATCGTGCTCGTCTATGAAGTTTATTGCCCCGTCCTCAGGCACATAAGCGCCAACAACCTTACCGTTCTTTATAAGCTGCACCCTGACGCATTTTATAAGACCGCTGTGCGGCTGCTTCTGCTGAAGCATGAACTTCTGAAGCACAAGCCCCTTCGCCATGGGCACCGGACCCATAGGATCGTATTTTGCCTTGAGCTTGAAGAACTTTCTCTTCCACCATTTCTTGAGCATCCTGTCTCTCTTCCTCTTCCTTATTATTTCCTTAGCAGCAAATTCTCCTCTTGGCACATAAACACCTAATATTCCTCATTAAGTATGTTCGAATGGCCCGGGTCAATTATGGCAAGGGCGTTTACAGAATAAGGCTTGCCGCACACCATGCCGAGCTCGAGCGAGCCATCATTGTATTTTATTACCTTAATCCCGGCAATGTTGCACATGTGCTTTATATCGTTTATCCTGCTTTTCTCGCCCTTCTCAGCTATTACCACTGCCTTAGCCTCTGCCGAGCTTATGCTCCTCTCTACCTCCCTGTAACCCAGGGCTACCTTGCCCGTATCTACTGCGAGCCTTATGTCTCTAGCTAGATCAGCCATAGAACCACTAAAAAGGCAATATAAATATGTCGAAAAGGTTTAAATAACCACGACAAATTTGATTAGATATTTTTATACAAAGGTATTTAACCCTTACGAGCCACGGAGTATTGTCTGATTGCACCCAGCCACTGCCCCGAATTGGCCGCTTATTATGAGCTTTATGTAGCCGAGGATAGGTATATCTCCAACAACATAGCCCAATACATTTGACGAGCTCGGAGGATAATTGGCAAACTCTATGTCAAGCCCCGGATTGTTGTCCCCCATGGTGAGGAAATAATAGCTTCCACTCACGTTGAGCATTGCATACACCCTGTGTATTATATCCCCAGAGAAATAGTCCCTGCTTGTCGTGCGATATACTATTATCGGATTGCTGAAGTTCTGCGAGATGCTTATGTTGTTTATATCTATGCTTGAGGTGTAGATTATGTTGTACTCTTTGCCCCCTACAACCACATTGCCGATTGAGTAGTTGTACTTTATTATGTTGTTGTCCTGCGAACCAACATAGCAAGTGTAAATCTTGTTTTGCTCGCCAAAATAAGAGAGTTTGTATATGCAGTAGTTGTTGTAAAGACCTATGCTATAACTCGAGCCTATTGGGACTATGCTTGTTATCCTTGACTTGTTCTCATAATAAGCGTAGTATGAAAGAAACTCGTTCTGCATGTTGCTCTCAAGGCTTTGAAACTCTGCCTTGCTCATGTTTACAATTGGTATGTCGTGAGACTTTGCAAAAATAGCGGGATTCCCGATTCCATGCAGTACAACAAGATCTCCCCTATGCAGGGTAGGAAGCATGCTGCAACTTGCAACTGTGTCTATAGGAGAGCTCGTTTGAAGGATGATTATCAAAGCAAACCAGAAGATAAGAACTGCAGCAAGAGCCACTATGATATCAACAACACTCTTTTTCTTTCCTTCTATGGCAACGCTTATCTTAACCTCTAGGAAAAGGATGAATATTATAACCAAGAAGATCAGCACGCCTAGAATGAAGGAATTGTGCAGTGCGTATAATAGAACCAGCAGCACGAGCAAAGCGTAGAAAGGCCACATGGGCATTTGCTTCTTCCCCCTGCGCTTTGCGGGATTTTTTTCAGGCTTTCTTCTCATCTCCAGCGCCCAAGCTACTTATTATGCTAGAAACCTGCAGCCCGAAAATCTTTGATTCGTTGTTGATCTTCGCAACGCCTATGGCAGCATCGGCATTTGATATGAGCGAGTCGTTATGACTCACAACTATGAACTGCGAATCGGCGCTCAGTTGCTTAATGAGCTGGGAGAGCTTCTTTGAGTTCTCCTTGTCTAGCGCAGAATCAATCTCATCAAAAATATAAATAGATGACGGTTTGTACATGTGTATGGCGAAAACAAGCATAAGCATGAGCATCGATCTTTCGCCGCCAGAAAGGGATTCTGCCCTTTTTGAGGTGTTGTCCTTTGTTTTGAGCTTTATCAGCAACTCGCTGTTGAAAGGATCCTTTTCGTCGCTGAGAGCGAGCTCCGCCTTGTCCTCTGAGATGTAGCTGTAAAGCTTAGCAAAATTCTTGCTCACAGCATTGAATGTTTCCATGAACACAGAGTATTTCTTTGCGTCTATCTCCTCTATCATCTTCAGCACGCCCTCCCTCTCGGCTTCAAGCATCTCCACCTTAGACTTTGCTTCTGAAACGGCCTTGGCGCGCTCCTCATAAAGCTCTGGCGCCTTCAGATTAACGTTGCCAAGCTCCTTAATCCTGTCGCTAATAATGAGGGCCTCCCTCTCCATCTCTTCTATCTTTCCCTCGACAAGCTCTATCTTCTCGTTTGCATACACGCTTATCTCTGCCCTGAGGTCGCCGAGCCTTACTTCAAGCTGGCTCCTCCTGAGCTTTGCTTCTTGCAGCTTTGAATCGATCGCATATATTTCTGCACTCAGCTTGCCCGCTTCGTTGCTCTGCTTTGCAATCTCGCTTTCTAGAGCTTCGAGCTTGCTGTATATTTCCTTGTTTGCGCCGCTGCTGCTTTTTATCTTTTCCTCAAGCTCAAGCTTCTCCT
The DNA here is from genome assembly GCA_039793505.1 of Candidatus Micrarchaeia archaeon. Taxonomy (GTDB): domain Archaea; phylum Micrarchaeota; class Micrarchaeia; order Micrarchaeales; family CABMGC01; genus JAGDYD01. The sequence goes on along the minus strand of JBAMLQ010000019.1, from coordinate 5,483 downwards.
TCTCGAGCTCCTTGGCCTTGGCCTGCTTCTCGTTTTCCAAAGAGATCTTATCCTTCAGCTCCTTCTTTTTGCTTGCAAGCTCGTTGCCAATGCTGGCAAGCAGGCTTGCCAGAAGTTCGTTCTCCTTCTCCAAGCCTGCCATCTTTATCTTGAGCTCTTCGCCCCTCTTTCTCTCCTGCTCTATTTTCTCCCTCTCCTTCTTGCTTGTGGAGTGGAGCGCAGCTTTGGCAAGCTCCATCGATTCTTCATAAAGCTTTGCGCGCTCGCCCCTCAGCAAATCGACTTCCTTCCTCAGCGCTTCTTGCTCGGACAAAAGGCTTGAGAGCTTCTCGTTCATGGCCTCTATGCTCTTCTCCAGGCTTTCTTTCTCGCTCAGCTTGAGCTCATACTCCTTCCTTTCCTTCTCCATGAGATCATTGGCTTTCTTTAGTTCGCTCTCCTTTTCCTCGAGCCTCATCTTTGCAAGCGCCAAGCCTTTTCTAGCCTCGCTAAGCCTTGACATCTTTTCCTCTATTAATTTTGAGACATTGTCGCGCTCAATTGAGACCTGCTCGATCATCCTCTCAAGCGCATTTATGGAAAGTTTTTTCTGCAAGCCTCCAGAGACTACTCCTGATTGCTCTACAATGTCGCCTTCCAGGGTAACGTACCTGTGCCCTATGCCGTATCTCTTGGCATCATTTATATCATCGACAAGGTATGTGTCAAAGAATATGTACTGGAAGACCTTCTCGAATTTCTTCTCATATTGCACAACCTCGACTACCTGCTTAAGCCCAGGGACTTTTTCCTTTTTTCCAACTACAAGCTCGTTTATAGGTATGAATGTCGCCCTTCCAAGCCTGTTTTCCCTCAAATATTTTATGAGCCTGTTTGCGACATCTATTGATTCTACAACAAAATAATCCAGCCTATTGCCTGCTGCGGCCTCAATGGCATAGGCATACTCGTTTGGGTAGCTCAAAAGCTTTGAAGCCTTGCCGTAAAAGCCATCTTTTTCCCCAAACTTCGAAAGCGCGTCTATAGAATCGCTCTGCCTCGACATTGCGCGCTGCTCCTTCAAGCTAAGCAGCTTTGAGTCAAGCTCATCTTTTCTCTTGTTAAGGCCGTTTAGCTCCTCTGCAAGTTGCTTTTCCTCGATGGCAAGCTTAGACAGCTCGGCGTTGATTTCTTCGATTTCTTTGCCTGCTGGCGCATTGGCCTCTGGCTTCTTTGCAAGCTCTGCCTTGAGCAAATCGTATCTGGAGCTTGCAACATAGAGCTCTGCTTGCGCCTTTGAGATCTCTGCGCCTTTCTCCTGTAGCCTTTTCTCCATTTCGCTTATCTTGCCGTCTAAATCGCCAAGCTTTTTCTCGAAGTCGAGCTCCTGGCCTTCGCCAATAGCATCTGGAATCTTTATCTTTGCAAGCTCAGCCCTTATCTCGCTTATTGCCTGCATGTTCGACTTGATCTTGTTGTTTGCATCTTCCTCCTCTCTTGAAAGCTCTTCGAGCCTTTTTGCAATATTCTCCTTCTCCCTTCCAAGCCCCTCCAGCTCAACATTAATCCTAACTATTTCGCTGTTGGCAATTTCAAGCTTCTTGTTTGTCTCCCCAACTGCTGCGGTGCTCTCGCTCAGCGCCTTTGTAAGATTCTGCCTCTCCAAGCTCAGCTCAGAAATCTTGCTGTTGTATTCGCTTATCTCGCCCCCTATTTTTTTCTTCTTTTCTTCAAGCTCTTTTATCGACTTGTCGAGCTCCTCCAGCTCGGAGCGGACAAGCTTCTCCTTGCCTACCAGCACGCTGTAGTTGAGCGCCTTGTACCTTGCACTCATGCTGAGGTATTTCTCGGCAGCGGTCTTCTCCTTCTCAAGCTCTTGCAAAAAGCCCATCCTTTCGTTGAGCATTATCTTCGCTTCCCCGACCTTTATATTGGCCTTGTCAAGCTCCTTAAGGGCTTCCTTCTTTTTATCCTCGAATTCTTTTATGCCTGCGCTTATCTCTATAAGCTCCCTCCTCTCCTTTGGCGAGAGCTCGAGTAATTTTGCAATCTCGCCTTGTGTTATTGTATTCGTTTCGTTGGCATCGAGCTTGTATGCTCTCAGCTCGTCAAGAACCTCTTGCCTTGTCATGCGCTTGCCGTTGAGCCTGTATGCGCTTTTGCCATCGGATCTAGCAATCCTTATCAGCTCTATGCTCTTGTCGCCGTCGAACTCTATTTTAACCGCCGCCTTTTGAAGCACATTCTTCTTCGATTTGGAAGAATCGTTTATAAGGTTCTCAAGTTTGTCTACCCTGAGCCTGTGCAGAGCATTTTCTCCTAGACCAAAGAGGAGAGCGTCGCATATGTTGCTCTTCCCACTTCCGTTTGGACCTACAATGCAGGTGAAGCCTTTGCTGAAAAGAAGTTCTGAGCTTTTGATGGACTTAAAATTCCTAATACTCATACTTTTGAGATAAAGCATTGCTCCACCGGTCGCATTTAGAATATAGAGAACTAATCCTTTTATAACTTACTTTTTGACGTTTTGCCTGGCTTTGCTGAGCAAATGCAGAGAGATTATTGCTTGTATGCTGTTTATTGTTGCTATGCCTATAAATTTCCTGCCGTCGAGCACGACAATTATATTTGCCTCGCTACTTTCCATTAGCGAGAGCGCATCCGCCAGGGGAAGCTTTGCCTGCATGCTTGGTATGGGCTTTGCTATCTCCCTTACCGTTTCTGCATTTGCCTCCTTGCCTCTCCTATAGAGCTCGACATAGGCGTATTTGCTACCAAGCTTTGTAATGATTATGTGCTCCTTCTTCTTTACTAGCATGCTGTATAGCTCATCTAACCTTAGGCCTGGCTTGACAAGCATGAAGTGCCTTGAGACTGCATTACCAAGACGCAGGCCCTCTGTCTCCTTCTTTATCTTTGCACTCTCCTCCTCAGCCTGCGCGCCACTATACAAGAACATCACTATTATCAGGTCCCACAATGTTACGAACTCCCTATAAGAAAAAGAGTAGCCTGTGCCAAACGCAAGGAAAGCGAACGTGCCAAGCACTATTACCCCCATGAGGTACTTGCTTACCTTCACAGTGATCATGGTTGAGGAGTAGAAATCCCTCTTCTTTTGCAGGTAGCTTCTGAAGACGCGCCCGCCGTCCATAGGGAATGCAGGCAAAAGGTTGAATACGCCGAGGAGCACGTTCATCTCGAACATTATCTGCATTGTTTGAAGTATTATCCCTGGAGGCGATATTATGGCAAGCATTCCGAAAACCCCTCCAAGAAAGAGACTCATCAACGGCCCGGCTATTGCTATGTTGAATTCTACTTTCGGGGGTATCTTTACATTGTCTATTATAGATGCCCCGCCTATAGGCAAAAGTATAATCTTCCTTACCCTTACCCCGTTGCGTATGGAGGTAATTGAGTGTGCAAGCTCGTGGAGGAGCACGCAGATGAAAAGAAGTATTATTAGCAAGAAAACATACAGGCTTATAAAGAGGGTGAAGAGCAGCAACAGTATGAAAGTCCAGTGAAGCTCAACCTCTATGCCATAGATCTTTCCTATGCTCGGTGAGAATGCCATAAAAGACTTTTATAAATTGCAGTTTAAATAATTTATACTTAAGCATGCATGCACTTGATGATAGCATGAAAGTAAGTGTAATAGTGCCGGCATTGAACGAGGAAAAGTATATAGGCTATCTCTTCAAGGGCCTGAAGGAGCAGAGCTTCAAAGACTTTGAGGTGATAGTCGCTGATGGGGGCAGCACTGACAGGACAAGGGAGATTGCAAAGAAAAATGGCGCAAAGGTGGTGGTAGAGAAAAGAAGAGGCATTGCAAGGGGAAGGAATGCTGGCGCAAAAGTAGCGAAGGGAGAGCTGCTTGTCTTTATAGATGCAGATACTATGCCTACTAAAGACTTGCTGAAGGCTTATGTTGAGAATGTTAAGGGAGATGTTGTCGCAGCTACAGGCCCTATCTTGCCGCTTGAAAAAACAAACAAGCGCACAGAACTCGGCTACAAGTTTGTATCAATATTTTTTGTAAAACTTGCGATAAAGATAGGCAGGCCGAGCATAGTGGGATCAAACTTTGCTGTAAAGAGGGAAGCATTCGAGAAAGCCGGAAGGTTCAACGACAACCTTATAACCTACGAGGATTGGGACCTTTCTAAAAGGCTGAAGAAGCTCGGCAGGATAAAATATGTAGATGAAGCAATTGTGCGCACAAGCGCAAGGCGCATCTTTGCATGGGGCATATTCGGCTTCTTCAAATTCCATGTGGGCAACATATTTAGGTACAACCTGCTAAAGAAGCCAAAAGAGGAGTATGAGCCTATAAGGTAGCTTTGTAGTGAAAGCATTTTAAACTTTTTTAGATATGTTTTATTATGGAAACAAAAAATAAAGAAAATGAAAGTATGGAAGACGTAGCCTATGTGTTTGGAAACGAGGGCAAGCTGCAAGGAAAGGAGCTTGAGGACGCGATTCTGCTCCTTAAAAATGAAGAGAAAGCAGGCACTGTGCTTGGAGACTACTATAAGGGGCTTTTTGAAGCTGCAAAGAAGGCTATATACCTCAAGATAAGCGCAAGGAAGATAAGCCAGCCTTCCAATCTAGAAGTTACCTTCAGAGAGCTCTGCTCGCTCGATAGGATAGAGAGATTTTTGAATACAGATATAAGGAGCTCGATGCTGGCACACTATTTGGATGAGAATACATACAAATATGAGATGAAAAGCCTTTTTTCACTTATGCTGCTCTCGGGGTTTGAGTGGTGGATTGACAGCACGCGCGACGCATCGCAATTTGGAACGCTTGATCTGGAGACGCTTAAAAAGATGCTAAGATATGGAAATGAAGAGGCGCGCTATACAACGCTCATGGTCATATTGCTCTCGATAGCAAACTATTATGACTTTGCTGAAAAAACTAAGGAGGAGAGCAGCATAGGCAAGGAGTTCCTGCTCAATCCTGGCAAGTTTATTGATAAAGAGGTGTATAAGATCCCATTCGACGAGACGCTCAAGAATCCGAGTGTAAGGGAAACCATCAGCGAAGGGATATATGAATCCCTTAAGAGCAGAAACTACATTTATGGAGAGCTTCCACCCTACAAGGAGCTCGAGGCCCTGATGCCCGAATTTTCAGAGATATTGGTCAATACGCTCATCAAATTTAAGGACACCGAGATAAAGATAGGAGTATTGGCAGTGGCGAGCTATTATACTGCAGTGATAAGGTACCTGCAGAAGAACAATCTGCTTGATGATACCCAAGAGAAGATACAGAAGGAGGTAGAGAGGGTAATGAGTGAAAATCAAGTAAACCCGCAACAAGATGCCAGCATCTCGAAAAGCCTTTACGATATGGTGAAAATGATAAGCAATGGGAGGATTCCAGAAGCAAAGAAAAAAGAGCTTGACTACATAGGCTAGGCATGTGCATGCCGCAAAAATATTCTTTTTATATTTTTCCTTCGTAATAGAAATCTACTAAGTGGTTCA
>JBAMLQ010000018.1:0-1320 GCA_039793505.1 Candidatus Micrarchaeia archaeon | reverse complement strand
CCGCCCTCTGGATAGAATGGTGTTTTGTCAAGCACAACATACTTTTCTTTTGCAAAAAGAACAACGCTTTTTGATTCGGTTGCAAAAGAGTAATACAGCGCCTCTGTTTTTGGAAGGCTTGGAAGCTCTATAGGAAGTTTTGCCTGCTTCTCTTTCTTCGCGAAATCACTCTCGAGAAGCTCAGAATAGATGCCCTCTGGTATTTCGATGCTAATGCCCCGCGCCTCTGCCTCGCTCTTGAGAAACTCCGGAGTCACCCCATGGCTCTCATACAATGTCTTTATCTCCTTTGCATTGAGCTCCTTTTTCTTTAAGAGCATCTCGTCGACAATCTTCTTTGCATGCTCCTTGCTCCTCTCGTAGCGCTCCCTTTCTATATTCACCACTTTCTCAAATGTGTCTAGCCCACCTTCCAGCTCAGGGTATAGCCCTTTGAGCTCATCTGCAATGCTTCTTGCAAGCTCTGGCAAAGAGATGTCGAACTTGAAATTGTCGATGAATGAGAAAGCCCTTCTTAATATTACCCTCAGATTGTATCCGCCGCCTATGTTTGATGGCAATGCCCCGTCTGTAACTGCAAAGAGAAGCGTCCTTGTATGGTCGAGTATAGAGTAAAGGGCTTGCAATGGCCTTAGCTCTGAGTTGTAGACCTCTTTTGTTATGCCCGTCTTGTTGAATATCTCTTTTTCAAGCTTCTCCACATCTTTGACTTCATCAGCATCGAGGCTTCCGGCTAGCATAGAAAAATCGTGCAGAAGCTTTTGGTCATATTTCAAGCCGAGCTTCTTCCTAAGCTTTTCGAGCTGGTCATGGAACACCGCCTCATATGCATTTTCATATCCGGTATAAAACCACAGCAGTCTTTCGAAGCCCCAGCCAACATCGACAACCTTTCCAGGCAATTCAGAAACCTTGCCGTTGAAAGACTGGAACTGGGTGAAAACGCTGTTTACAAGCTCGCTCCCCTGGGAAAATGTTTCAAGGCAGGGGCCAAATTCAGAGAAGTCGCCCATGGCCCAAACATCTTCGTGATACACGAGGTTCTCCTTTTTCACGCCGAGAACCTTAGTGAGGAATTCGAAGTTGAGCTCTATGGTTTTGTCGCGCCAATATCCTTCTTTTGGCCAGTTGAATGCATGCTGGCCGGCCATCATGAAGCTTGTAAAGTGCCTGCCGGTAACTCCGACATTCTCTACATCTCCAAATCTGAGGCATATCTGTGGCACAATGAGAGGGTTTGCACTGTATTCGAAGCTCATAACCCCATTTTCTATCCTCTGGAAATCCTGTATGCTAGCTATTGTGAAGTAGAGGTCCTGT
>JBAMLQ010000017.1:259-1328 GCA_039793505.1 Candidatus Micrarchaeia archaeon | reverse complement strand
GCCGCAGCTTTGCCTGCGCTTTCCATCATTTGCAACTCAGTAATTCCCAGATTCTCAGCATTAAGTTCCACTACTTTCATTTCTTCTGAACTAAGCGTCTGTTTTGTGAATTTAGAAAACCATTTTAAGTCTTGCATACAACCATATAACGTAGAATACATTTTAAAAGGGTGTCCATACGGTAAAGGTCTACAAAAAGGATAACAAATACTTAATCTACATCCCCTATGATGTTGTCGCGCAACTTCACCTTAACCAAAACGACGAGGTTGATTTTTTCAAGTTTAGCGATAACGCATTTTTGTTTGCAAAGAAGGAAGATGTAGTGTCACTGCTCTCCTCTAGTCAGCCATCTGCAGAGCCCGGAGAATTCACAAAAGAAGAACTTGACGTTCTCAAAAAGTTAGATACTATTAGATATCCTTCAAGAACCGAGCAAAGGGTAGCGGGCTTGCTTAACGAGAGCGAAAAGAAGGTTTTGTCAAGTCTAATCGCTAAGAAAGCAGTAGTGCTATACAACGATGAAAAGAGGAAGGAGAAGCTTTACAGCATTTCAAAGCATGTTTACGATACCTTCTTGTTGAGGAAAAAGCCAAAGGAGAAGGAGGAGATAGACCAGGCTCGTGCATGGGGGGAAGTCGAGCCGACGTTGCTTAAAGTGAAGCCCGGCATAGAAAACGAGAATGTAAAAGCGCTGGAGAGCAAAGGGTATGTTGTTTTGCCTACAGAGGCTGAAGCTGCCGCTTTGTCAATGGCGGTGTCTGAAAGCATAAGGCAAGGCCAAGTTATAGGTACAAGGGCGTTCAACAAAAAGTACTACATATTCATGAAGTCGTTTTTTGACAAGCTTGGAACTGAACTAGTCAAGCAGCTAAAGAACGGGCCCAAGAAAGTGAGTGAGCTTGCAACCCTGTTGCATCAGGATGAGGAAGCGATAAGAGGGACGCTCTACCTGTTGGCTGAGCAGGGCGATGTGACCGAAAACAGAAAAGATGTTTTTGCGCTTGTCGAATAGCTTACAGAATGCTTAGCAGAAAGAAAGTCTACGATTTATTCGTAGGAGGATGTC
>JBAMLQ010000017.1:0-249 GCA_039793505.1 Candidatus Micrarchaeia archaeon | reverse complement strand
TACACCGACCTTGAAAAGAATGTAAATTCCAACAAGTACAATAATTATTCCATATGCTATTCGCAAGGCTTTCTTAGGCGCTTTTACAGCTAGCGAAGTTCCAAGATAGCCGCCGCCTACTCCTCCAACGATATAAAGGAGAGAAACCATGAAAAGAACATCTCCAAATGCAGCATACTCTAGACCGCTAGCAACTCCAAAGCTACCAACGCTTATTAAGCTGGTGCCTATGGCCCTTGTTATGCACAG
>JBAMLQ010000016.1:0-1353 GCA_039793505.1 Candidatus Micrarchaeia archaeon | reverse complement strand
TTTATAAGGGCGAATTCCTTATGCTTTAATAATGGTGAAGATCATCGTTGACAATAGGGAGAGAAACTTCCTCCTAATAGAAAAGCTGAGCGAGCTTGCTGAACTGGAGTTCTCTGCCCTTCCAGTTGGGGATTACATTCTCTCAGACAGGATATGCATAGAGAGAAAAAGCGTTGCTGACTTTGAGAATTCGATAATGAATGGCAGGCTCTTTGACCAGGTGGAGAGGCTAAAGGAGAGCTTCCCAAAGCCTGTCTTGATACTCGAGGGTGATGGAAGCGAGTACAGGCTTTCTAGCAATGTGATACTTGGAGCGATGCTTAAGCTCTATATCGATTACGACACACAGGTAATATTGTCTGCTAATGAGGATGAAACGGCCGAGATTTTATATATGATAGCAAAGAGGGAGCAGGAAAACAAAGAGAGGCTGCCGAGGATAGCAGGAATGAAAAGGGCTTACAGCGAGGAGGAGTGGCAAAGGCTTGTCCTTGCTTCTCTTCCCGGAGTAGGGCCGAAGATAGCCGAGGAGATGCTCAGGAGATTCAAGAGCATAAAGAATGTGGCGAATGCGAGCATAGAAGAGCTTATGCATGTTGACAAGATAGGCAGGAAGAAGGCGACAAAGATTTATGAAATCTTAAATCTAGAGTATAAGTAGGTGCTTTTATGGGATTGATGGAGAGGGTCCTTGAAGGAGGCGAAGAAAAGCTCATACTAAAGTTCAACAATATAGTGGAGATAGGCTTAGATGCCATCGGCGCGCTTGAAAGGCTTATAGGCAAAGGAGGGAACATTGACAGGATAAGGGCGCTGGAGAAGGAATCTGATGAGGTCGCTTTCGAGATAACAGAGAATATAACGAGCGGCGCTGTAGCCCCAAATCTTATAGACAACATGCTCGAGCTTGTTGACAAAGAAGACAACATAATAGACTGCACTTACAACCTAGCTAGGGAGTTCCTAAGGTACAAAATAAGGGACAAAAGGCTCGACAAAAAAATAAGGGCGAAGCTTGTAGAGATGTTAGGCCTCGCGAACAATGCACTTCTTGTTATGAGGAAGATGCACAAGAGCAGCAGGATAGACGAGGTAAGCAGGTACAGAAAGGAGATAGAAAGGCTCGAAGAAGAGGGAGACGAGATAAAGGACAGACTTTTTGACGACGTGTACAAGGAAAAGATGGACTTCAAGACATTTTACCACATAATCGAGCTTGTGCATCAGGCTGATGATATACTAGACAACTGCGAGGATTCATCTGATATATTCATGACTGTTATGTCTTCAATAATCTCGTGATTTCTTGCTAGAAGAAGCTTTTTTGTTTCTGCTTTCTTTCATTCTCATCTC
>JBAMLQ010000015.1:0-1384 GCA_039793505.1 Candidatus Micrarchaeia archaeon | reverse complement strand
TACGCCAAATTCTGCTATTTTATTTGACATTTGTCGATTTTTTACAAAGAAGGCATCCATGCCTTCTTCCTTTAAATTTAAAATCTTTGGCATTTAAAACTAAATCATGAAGATTGCCTTTGCATACGACAGCGCTTATCCATGGTTCAATGGGGGCATTGAGAAGAGGAGATTCCTTATCATGGAGAACCTTGCGAAGAATGGCCATGAGGTGCACTGCTTCACCATGATAAGGAATCTCCTCTTCTCAATGCCCCCATTGAGCCACGAGGTGCACTGCTTCACAATGCAAAGGGAGGGCATGCCTGGAAAGGAGTTCAGATACAAAGGAATAAACTACCACTGCTGCGGCGTTGCCATGCCTGTGGAGAAGATGTATGTCCATGGAAGAAGGAATATAAGGTGGCCGTTAAAGTATGCACTCATACTGCCATTCAAGCTTGCGAAATACGACGATTTTGATATTATTGATGCAGACGCTTTTCCATTCCTGCACCTCTTTACCATATGGCTCTATGCTAAGCTCAAAAAGATAAGGTTTGTTATCACATGGCATGAGGTCTGGAAGAAAGAGTATTGGCAGAAGTATATGGGAAGATTCCCTGGCTTGATAGGCTACCTCATAGAAAGCCTCTCGCCCAAGCTCACAAACAGCTTTATCTCCAACTCAGAGGAAACGGCGAAGATGCTTAAAGAGGAATTTGGCAAAGAGAGTATAATTTTCCCTGCAGCGGTATCAAGCGAGGAGTTTGACATAGGCGATGTTGAGAGGAAGAACCAGTTTATCTTCGTAGGAAGGCTTGTGCCTGAGAAGAGGGTGGACATGGTACTCAAGGCTATAGCTGAGACAAGCGCAAGGGCTAAGATAATAGGTATAGGGCCCGAGGAGAAAAGATTGAAGGAGCTGGCAAGCAAGCTCGGCTTGAAGAATAGGGTGAGCTTTGCAAGAAGGGTAAGCAGGAAAAAGCTCTTCAAAAGCATAAAGGAATCGAAGGCCTTGCTCATGTTCTCGTCAAGGGAGGGCTTGTCTTTGATAACAATAGAGGCCATGATGCTTGGCACGCCTGTCCTTATAGTGGGCTCAACCTCCTTGCCAAAGGAAGTAAGGGAGCTCTGCACAGTGCTTGACGAAAGGAATATGGGCAGAGAGATAAACAATTTTCTGAGCAATTATGCAAAATATGAAGAAGGGGCGAAGAAGATAAAGGCGTTGGCTAAGGAGAGGTTCTCGGCCGATATGGCTGGCAAGATATACAGCAAACTTGCCAGGTAGAAAAAGATTATTAAGTTATCCTTCTTATCTTTAATCATGGAAGAAGGCAAGGCGCCTGTTGGGGAGGTGACGCACTACTACGACAAGATAGGCGTTGCAATAGTGAAGCTG
>JBAMLQ010000014.1:0-1401 GCA_039793505.1 Candidatus Micrarchaeia archaeon | reverse complement strand
GCTTTCGCACGAGAAAGGGCATTAAGCCTCTGCTGCTCAAACAGAAGAGGCTCGTCCTCAAAATACCATTTCTCCAGCTTCCTTAGAGCATAGCCATGCAGCACAGGCAAGTGCCACATCATCACCCGGAGCCAAAATTCTGTGTTGGGCTTTTTTATCTTCCTATTTCCTATTTGTATTTGCATAGGTAACACCTTTCAAAGAGTATATGCATGAAAGCTTCTCGAAGGCAAAGCCATTCTTTCTCAGGAATTCCTCTATGCCTTTCTCAGAAACCGCCTCTATTGCAACGCCGTAATGCCTGCCTTCTCCGATGAGAATCTCCCTTACGCCTCTTATCCCGGCAACCTGCTTGGCGAACTTGTATGGGTTGCCGCCATTTCTCGGCCTTACCAAGAACAAGCTCTTTGCAGTTGTGCTGATTTTACCCATTCTCCCCACCGCTTGTCAGCAAATGCGGAATTAAGCATGGAAAAAGAAAAGGAAGCAAAGGAAGAAAAGGTGAAGGTGGTGATGGTGAAAGAGATGGGCGCGGGAGTGGTAAAAGGGCAATGGTGGGCATGCATACTCTTTGCTGCAAAATACGCCATTACGCAACTTTTTGCAGACACGTCCTCCCCCACGCGCCAATAATATTATGCTAGACCTTTTATATAATACAAATGAAAGTATAGCCTGTAGCATCACGTCTATCAAGTAAATTTGAACACATATTTTTATTATATTGAAATTTAACTAAATCTTTTCTCGTTTCTTAAGAATAATCTTAACTAAAATTATACAAATATTTAAAAATAGATAGATTCATGTTTAGATAAGATGCAATGTTGCTGCCTGAGGAGGTAGAAAAGGCAAAGGAAAAGCTTGAAGAGAAGCTCAACCACAAGCTGCATGTTGTGCGCATAGGAGCAAACTATTACGTCTACGAGGAAAAGGGAAGGAAGGTAGAAGGCAAGGTCAAGGTGTATACGCTATTCTTGGGCAAAATACTGCCTGACGGCACTTTTGTAGAAGGTAGGCATAGAGTCAAAAGATACGAGCAGGCAAGGAGCGTTGAGGACTTGATGAACCAGCCAAGCAACCCTCTTGACGAGCTTATGCATCCAGACAGCACAGACTTGGCAATACTCGAGATATTGAGCACAGATGCAAGAACGCCGATAAAGAAAATTGCAAATGAGCTTGGCTTAACAGAAGCACAAACACGCACGAGAATAGCCAATTTGGAAAAGAGATATGGAATAAAATATACGATAGAAATAGCGCCAAGGCCTTTCGGCTATTTCAGGTACGTCGCCCTGGTAAAGTTCATAGACGCGATGCCGAAAATAGAGGAAATTAGGCGCGTCCTCCAGGCAGAGCCCACAGTACAGTTTGCAGCGCTGCTGAAGGGCGACTACG
>JBAMLQ010000013.1:0-11296 GCA_039793505.1 Candidatus Micrarchaeia archaeon | reverse complement strand
TCTAACCCTTTTGCAAACCCCAGGCTTGCGATGAGGGACTGCGCATAAGGGCCTTCGATTATTATTTCCTGATTCTCGAGCCTGTGCGGCACCTGCAGCATCTCAAGGCTTCTCTTTATCTCGATGTTTGAAATCTTGACTCTTTCAATTCCAAACAAAGAATTGCTATCGCCTTCCAGCTTTGTATTCCTTATAAGGGCCTTTGCAAGCTCCTCCAGCTCGGCTATGCTTATGCTCTGGAACTCAAAAAGGTATTTTGGATAAATGGGTATGCTGTATTTGAGCGAAAGCTTGTAAGCTTCTTCGAAGCTAGGCTCGCCGATATCGCCGTCGTAGCCAGCATGCCTAAGCTCCTGCAGCCAGAATTCTTCGACATAGCTTGTTGGCTGGATAAGCGTATTCGATTTCCTGAAATCCCCAAAAGTTATCAGTATGTCTCCGAGAGAGATAATTTCTTCTATCTGGTCCTTCAGCTCCATCGCCTTCTTTGCATCATTTATCCTAAGAGCCTCGCCGGACTTTAGCTTTACAAAAGGCCCTTCTATAGAGTCCACAGGGGATGCAACGCAGCCCTTTCCGGGAAGCTCCACCTTAAGCTGCGTACCTATCGCAACAAAGTTGTCAAGAAGGATCATTGTAGCAGGGTTAAAGCCCTTCGCTGCTATGCCGGTAAGCCTGCTTCTCCCATATCTTAGCCTAAGGCCGCCAATAAATCCAGGATAAGAGATTACAGGCCTGCCTGCGACGAGCTCTTCTAAAAAGACAGAAACCTTTTCCTCGTTTCCACTCTTCTCCACTTTGCTTATCTTTATCACGCTGTTAAGCCAGTCCCAGTCGAGGTTGGCTGTTTTTACTTCCTTTATGAGCTTCTTCGCTTTTTGAGCTACACCTTCGCAAAGCACAAGCGCTACGCCACCCCTCACCCTATTTGTCATTATTACCTCCTTGCCAGCATATTCTATCCTTTTTATGTCCCTGTGGGCAGTAACCTCTACATCTTCAGTCGCCACGCCGTCCACGCAGACAGGGCAGTTGTTTACTATATTCCTTAAATCATCATCGCTTGGCCTGTATTGAAGATGCTGCTTCATATGGTAAAGCTCGACCTCCTCCACATATCTCTCTACTTCTTCTTGTGTGGGCTTGTATGCACCTATCTTGAATAATCTTCTTGCATAATCGGCAAATGCAACAGACAAGGCAGCGGCAGTGCCGCCTGCACCCCTGATAGGCCCGGCGTAGATTACAGCAATGTAATCGGTATTGTCAGGATTTTTGTACCTTGCAACGCCCTGTATGCCCTCTGTAGGCGCCACGACGACGCCATCTGTTATTATAGAGAGGCCTATGCGTGTTGCAAGCTCTATCCTTTTTATCGTATCATACTGGTCAAACATCTTGCCTTCGCACACCTCCTTTACCACCTTAAACGCTGTCTCTGTTTTATCCTTGCTGTAGTTTTTTCGTATTATGTCTGCAAGCCCGTTGATTCCGATTATACCCTCAACCCTGCTCGCCAAGTCTGGAGCGGGTTTTATCTCTACCTCAGTCTTTGGATCGTAGCCCTTTGACCTTGCCTTTGTAGCAATTTCAAAAGACTCATCAAATTTTTTGGAAAGCATTTCAAAGTAAGCATTTGTATCCAAGTTTCCACCTATATGGCGTTAAAATCAAGCGTTGTAAGGTTTGCACTCTTTATCTCGTAAACAGGAAGGAGCGCAGGGGAAGGTATATGGCCTTGCTTTATCTGAAAAGTCGTCCTGCTCTGCCATGTGCCGCTGTTTAATATCAGCGTGCCATGATAATCCAAGTAGCCGTTCTTGTGTATATGCCCCATGTGTAGTATGTCTGGGACCTCGTCGATTACTAAACTGTCTTTCTTCGTAGGAAGTACCTTGTTGCCTCCATAAATCGGAGAGAGGTGCCTTCTCTTCAGCACCTCTGCCATTGCAATCTCCGGCTTTGCGTAGCTGCAGCCCGGTATATTTTGTATTACCGAATCCAGCGATGTGCCGTGATATGCTAGCACATTAACGCCATGGAGCTTTATATAAGAGGGATTTGTAACTAGGTGCACGTTCTCCATCTTGAAATCGTTTATGAGCTCTTTTGTAAGCCTAGGCTGTGGCTCTGTGCTTTGCACTGCGTCATGATTTCCGGCAAGCACAAAAACGTGTATATAATCAGGAACAGAAGAGATAAAATTGAAGAACATGGCGTATTGCTTGTATATGTCAGGAACCACCAGCTCCTTTTCCTGGTTTGGGTATACGCCTATGCCGTCTACAAGGTCGCCGGCAATTATTAGGTATTTCACTTTCTTGGCAAGATCCTTCCTGTAATCTACCTCCCCGTTGAGCCACTTTAGCATGAGGCCAAAATTTTTCTCCATGAAGAGTTTGCTCCCCACATGTGTGTCGGAGATAAATCCTATGGCTAGGTCTTCGCTTCCTGCATTCCTTACGTGCACAGGTATATCAGGCCAAAGGAGGGAGTTTGCTATGAAGAACGGGCCAGAGACCTTTCCGCTTACGGCTATTATATCGTCGTTTGCAATCCTCTTCGCATTTCTGTAGAGCTCCTGCTGAGCCTCGCCCTTCATAAATATCACCTTTGCGGTGCCTGTAGGATCCTCAAGATTGACAAAGATGTTGCCGTTTTTCGTCACGCGCTTTTCAAAAACCATGCCAACTATGGTAGCCTCCCTGCCGTTTGCATACTCCTTTAGTTTTTCTATGCTGCTTATCCTTCCGTTTGCCATTGATCTGTTATTTATCATCTCACTTATCCTCTTGAACCTGTCGTTAAGGTAATCGACAAAATCGTTGGTCGTGCCTGCCGTTCGCTCTATCTCGCTTTCCCGTACCTTTATCTCTGCCTCGATCTCCTTTGCCTCTGGCTTGAAGTCGCTTGATCTGTTCACCTCTATCTCTAGGGGCTTTTTCTCTTCGTTCATCTCGTTTATTATCTTTTGGAGCGTTGCCTTGTCAAGAATGCCTATCCCTTCATTGCCTTCAAAAAAGCTTACAATGTGCCCTATCAAGGATTCTGTATCAAGATTAGCAATATCCTCTTCCTTTATCTCAGAGCTTATGATTACCCTGCCGTTGAGCCTGCTAGCTATTTGCTTAAGCGTTTCCATAACCCCCTATCTAATTAGGCTCAAATAATTATAAATAAACCACATCTGCTTTTATACCCAAAATTACCAATTTCTTTTCCTTGGTATCTGCTTGTACTGCACAATTGGCAGGCCGAGCCTCGCCCTCTCGGCTTTTACAAACACGTAGTAGATTGTTATGCCAACAAGAATCCAGAATGTAAGGGTTAGACTGAGCTTTGTGAGGAAGAATAGCATTGCGACTGTTGATACAAACCCAAGGACAGGGATTAGAATGAAAAATCTCCACCTGAAAAGCATTTTGCTATTGTCCTTTCTTTTCATGAATGCAAGCTTTATTGCTCCGAGATTGGCAATCGCATACGATACGAGCGCTGCAGAGTTGCTTAGCGCTATGATATTCTTGAAATCTATAGTAAATATGGCAATTATCATTATTATTGTAGATGACAAGATTGCAATGTCTGGCGCGCCGTACTTATTTATTCTTGCAAGCGACTTCGGCAGATCATTGTCCCTCGCCATGGCAAATACCACCCGCGAGAGGCCCAGTATCATCGCGAGGTCCACATTTATTGTGGCCACCATCGCCCCGACGGCTATTGTATACTCCACTACTGAGCTATGCGTAGCATAGAATATCGCCTCGCTGAGCGGCGACTTTGAATTAGCTACGTTCCCATATGGAATGACCCCTATGAGAACAAACATTGTCAACATGTATATTATGGCTGAAATCATTATAGAAACCATTATCGCCTTTGGTATCGTCTTCTTCGGCTTCTCTATCTCTTCTCCAAGCATTGTAATCCTTGCAAAGCCCGTGTATGCAAAGAAGATGAAGGCTGAAGCAACAAGCATGCCGTTGGCACCTTTAGGAAAGAATGGTGTAAAGTTTGACCATTTTACAAAGAATATTCCAATAACGGCAAAGATGATGAGTATTGCTATATTTATCGAGATAAGAAGTATAGCAAGCCTTGCTGAATGCTTTATGCCAAAGTAGTTTATCAAACCAAGAGCAACCACAAGCACCGCAGCTATAATCTCCGAACTTATCTTGATATTTATCACGCTTAGGAAGTAGCCACCAAAGCTTAGTGCGACTGCTGCACCAGATATTATTGTTGCTATTACCCATATGAAGCCAGCAATATAGCCAGCGTAGCTGCCCAGTAGTTCCCTTGAGTATTCGTAGTTGCCACCCTCTCTGGCATATACGTGCGCAAGCTCTGCAAAGCTCATGCCAGTAAGTATGGCTATTATTGCACTTATGAGAACAGCAAGTATTACAGATGGGCCGGCAAGGCCTGCAGCGACGCCGCTTACAGTAAATATGCCTGCCCCTATTATCGCACTTATGTTTATCGAAAGGGCTTGAAGGAATGTTACATTCCTTTTGAGCTTTGCCATCGTATTAGTCCTTTATCGATTCAAGCAGGCTTAAGATATTCCAGACAATAGTCCTTGCGTAAGGTGGCAGATTTATGTCGTTGCTCACCTCGTCGATTTTATATGTTGCCGCTGAAGCCTTGACAGCATAGCTATCATTTTTTTCGAGGGCGCCTTTGGCTTCCTCGAGCGCATTCTTCACGTTCCTCGGCACGCTGCTATCATTCAGCAAGATATCAATTTGCTGCTTTATCTGCGTTATTGTCTCATCATATTTCTTTGAGTCCTTCATAAAACCACCTTATCGGGCCCGGCGGGATTTCCATAAATATTTTGAACCCACGACCGTCAGCTTAGAAGGCTGCTGCTCTATCCAAGCTGAGCTACGGGCCCTTAACTAAATATTATACTACCATATATAAAAACACTTCACAATTTATTGATTTTTATATGTAAAAGAAATTACGAAGATTTTCGGTTGTAAGGTCAACTACTTCTTCCAAAGGCATGTTTCTTGCCTTCGCGACTATAGATGCAGAAATTTTTACGTCAACAGGGTTTCTTCCGACTATAGGTGAATCGGTCTCCAAGACAATAGAATTGATGCTTACTTCTTTTATCGCCCGGCGCCTCTTACTTGATTCTACAGGAGGTATGGAAATTATATTATTTCCGATTTTCTTCACATCTTTTTCATCGCCTTCGAAGAAATGAAACATCGCCCTCAGCTTGAAATCTTTTAGTATTGCAAGTACATCTTCAAGTGCGCCTCGCGAATGTATAACTACAGGGAGCCCAAGCTGCTCCGCGAGCTCAAGCTGCTTAACAAATATTTCTTTCTCTTTTTCAAAATAACTCTCATCCTTTGCAATCTTTCTATCAAGGCCTATCTCCCCTATGCCTACAAGGTTCTTGCTTTTCTCAATCATGCCTCTAAGCTCGCTGATTTCTGCTGCATCTGACACGTGCTCCGGGTCTATGCCAACAACTCCAAAGACATTTTCGCCAACTATCTTCGCAACTTCTTTGTTGTCCTTTGCGCTTGCGCCAGAAGCAACAATCAGCCCCACGCCATTCATTTCGGCATCGCTGATTACCTCTGCAGGATCTTCAAACAGATTCAAATGGCAATGCGCATCGCTGAAGAGCGCATTGGGCTTTTCGATGCATTCTTCCTGAAAAGGGTAGGTGTAAACATCTTGGTAGAGCAAGCAAGCACCCAAAAGGTTTATTAAATAATTTATAACAATCTATAACTAAATCTTTTGCGTGATTTTGATGGAGAATGAAAAAGAAGAAAAGAAACTGGAAAAGGAAGAGGAAAGTATAAAGAGAAAGGAAAAGACTTTAGAAGAAGTGGTAAAGTCACTTAAAATAATTTCTTGGTTTGCATTAATATTGGGTATAGTTGCAATAATAGTTGCAGTAGATGCAATATTTTCTATACCAAAACAAAATGTGACTACGACTATTTCAAACGCCACATTTGCACAGAGTGTAAACGGCTCACTTATAACTCCACCAATAAGTCTAGCAGATGCTCCGGTTATAATACAAAACCAGAGCTTTGGTTCTAGATTAACAAATATAAATGCGCCACTTAATGCAAGCGAGCTTATGGTAATAAACAATGCTTCGGATGCCTATTTTGAAGAAGCAGGCATGATGCTATTAAATGGCTCAATAAACGATGTCGGAGTGAGACCCCAGCAGATACAACCACTTATTGTCAATGGCAAGCCAGCAGTAATTTATCTTGGTGCAATCTCTTGCCTCTATTGCAGCGAGAACAAATGGGCCATGGCCCTCGCTCTTGGACGTTTTGGAAAATTTGGCGAATTATTCAAGGGGTATAGCTCATTCGGAGACTACGACTTGCCTACATTGTATTGGGCCCCCGCAGAGTATAATTCAAGCAATGGTGCAGCAGATTTTGGAGACTTCTACAATAGCAGTTACATAAACTTTATATCCATAGATTATGCTTCACAAATCAGAGGCAGTTTTGCTATGCAGCCACTTTCATACTTTATCTCTGCAGCGGAACAGACAGGCAGTGCACCGTATATTGCAGCAATACAGCTCATCAATAGATTAAACAACTTCCAGGGCACCCCATATACAATATGGGGAAAGTATGTAGTGCCTGGTGCTGATGCGGTCGATTTTGGCAATGTAAATCCCACACAGCCGCCAATACCACTCGAGTACATGACGCATGAGCAGGTTCTTGCCCAGCTGGCGCATCCAAACAACACCTTCGCATGGCGCGAGTATGCCGCAGCGGACCTTTACATAGCAATGACATGTGCATCAATAAACAACACAGCCCCTGTTTGCTCGCTGCCTGCAATACAGCAACTCGAGAAAATAATGTAAATGGCGAGGCTTGAAACTTTCAAAGCGATATTCAGGGAAAAAATTTACCTAGCTGAGCTTTTTATTGGATTCTTTGCCTATCTGTTTATTTTTATTTTAATCGTGCACACGAACAAGTTTATTATAATAAACAGTGAATCCAGGATTTTGATAGGCACGCTTATAGTAACCTCTTCATTCATACTCACACTGGCGACATACATAATAAGGAATTCGGCCAAGCCTAGCGGGTATGCAGGAAGCATATATTCATTGCTTGTCAGCATTTTTGGCAGCTTCTTTGCTTCGTGCGGCTGCCAAGCACCCCTTCTCATGACTATTCTTTATACAATAGGACTGAATGCAATTGAAGCAACATGGTTCATGAGCATAATAGTATCATACAATAATTATATCCTTCTTGCATTCATAGCAATAAATCTCTTGCTTATATACTATTATCTTGGGAAGGGCGCCCAGTACACCGAATCTGGCAAAAAAGAGATCTTGGGCAAGGTATTCACAAAATGATTATGTTATCATTCTGCAAGAATCTTTCTCTACTATCATCTCATATTCTGTTTGTGCAACTATCCCTTTGCTTCTTTCCACGAGCACAGGGTAAGACTCAAGAAGCTCCATCCTTGCAAGCTCGTTCAGAGAAGCTCTTACTTTAAACTCGTCGAATTTTTTCATGAGCCACCTCATCGCAAAAGGATAGGTAAGGAAATTAGAGTCTATGTAAGAAGCAACATCCCTTGCTATGGGGCTTCTTGGCATTCCTGGGCTCTTTTTGAATATCTGCACATAGTCGCCATCCTTTACGAATCCCTCGCCTGTTGTGACAAAGACCTCTATTGCTATTACCTCGCCCTCCTCGAGCTTTGTCTCATCGCCATTGTCAAAGCTCGGTATAAAGATGTTTGCATGGAGCTCTTCCTTTGTTATGCCATGGCCACCAAGATTCTTCACGGGATTAAATCCCTTCTTTTTTACAAGCCCTTCCACGGCCTTGCCTATCTCCCTTACGCTCCTCCCTGCCTTTACAAGGCTTATTGCTTCTTTTGCTGCGAGCTCGCTTGCCTCCACCAAATCCCCATGCTCACCTGAGAGATCTATGCTTATCGCAGAATCGCCAAGATAAGGGCCTTTTCTTGCGCCGAGATCGAGCTTTACAACATTCTTTCCAAACTCCCTTGTATCATTGTGCATCGGCGTATAATGGGCTGCCTCTTCATCAAGTGAGATGTTTACTGGGAATGCAAATGAAAATCCCTTATCCAGCATGTATTTTTCTATCCTCTCAGCCACATCAAGGACTTTGACGCCTTCTTTTATCAGACCCCTACCGTACTCGAGCGCTTCCCTTGTCATCCTTCCTATTTCTTCATAACCCTTATAATCCTCGTCTTTCATATAACCACTACAATTTTTTCTGCGTACCTTTTCCCTTAAGCTCGTCTTCATTATAGCCTAGCTCCTTCAATATTTTAAGCGTTGCAGGTATTACCTGGTGCTCGATATAGTACTCCGCGTCATAATCCTTTGCAAAATCCTCTAGCTCGGCCTTCTCGGAAATTGTATTCCCATGCTTTGTTATCACATAGCCTATTGTCGTGCCCTCTATCTCGCTAAGCTTCTTGTCCCCCCTTTCAATTGCTTTCTTGGCAGCAGCAAGCTCTGGAGAAGTAACATCGTAACTTCTTATACTCTTCCTCAGCTGGGTATGTATAACTAGCTCCTTTATTGGAACCTCGCCCTTTCTGAGCCTTTCTATAACTTCCTTCACTATCCCTACTGCATTTTCCTTGCTCCCCTCCTTCAATATAGATTCGAGAACTCTCTTCTGCGTCTCCCTTGCTATATCCGCCCAGTCCCTCCTTACAAGCTCAAAACCCCTTATCTTTATCCTTCCATTCTCGGCGAGAAGCGCGTACTTCTTTTTAGCCCCCTGCTCGCCACTCCTTTTGCCCACAAAAACCCCGCTGACATAGAAGTCCTCAAGCTCAAGTTCCATGCCCTTCGGCAGCATTGAATTTATTTTCTTGAGGAATTCTAACACGTCTTCTTTTGTCTTGCCTTCCATTAGCAGGAAAACGCTATCGGTATCGGTATAAAGGCTCTTGAAACCACTTTTCTCAGCTTCGCTTATAACCAGCATTATATATTGCCTACCATATGCCGTGACGCTGCCTGCACACTCCCTAGAATACCACCTTGATCTTGCATACCCCAAATAGCCGTAAAATGAATTGGCGAGAATCTTAAGGGCCATGTTCCTAGCGCCGAGTGCCTTGTTGTCTGGATCCTTTTTATACGCCTTCTTCACTTCTGTTCTCTCCTCTATGAGGAACTTCAATAGCTTAGGGGCTATCCCCATGGGCTCTTTCCTAAACTTTATCCCCACAGGGGATTCATAATATTCGCCACAATCATCGCATATGGTAGAAGGGTCGATATTGTGTGCAACAATAATCGACGGATATAGCCCTCTGAAGTCAAGAACTGCTATATTCTTGTATATTCCTGCTTCCGGGGTTTTTACATACGCGCCTTCAACAGGATTCGAGAGGCGCCTTGCTATCTCTTCTTCGTCTGGCTTGTTTGGTATGAGCTGGCTGTTCATGTGCGCCTCCCTCATCAAGAGCCATTCTACGAGCTGACCAGTTGTAGATATGGATGCCTCGCCAAGCGTGGTACCGCTAACCTTTGCAACCTCTAATTCTAGGGGTATGAAAAAATTGTAAAGCTCGTCAAGCACGAGCGAGTCGCCAAGCGAATAATCGGTCAATTCGTTTAGGTCGTTGCTGTCCCAGATTTCCCATATATTCCTTCTCTCTACCATCTTCTTCTTTTTGCCTGTAACTGCATTGTATATTTCCTCAAGCTTGAAGCTGTTTACCTTAATGAGCTTCTCTGCTGCACCAACTACAGAAACAAACTTGGCGACATTGTAAATGTCCATGTTTACTCTTCCTGGTATGTGCACAGCCTCTATAAGACCGTGGTGCTCCTTTTTTACCTCTCCCTCTACTCTTGCTATCGAAAAATCAGCATGCACCGCCTTGCTCCTTGAAAGAAGATATGGAATATCGAAATTCGAAGAATTGTAGCCGGCGATTATGTCAGGATCAAGTTTTAGTATTATATTTGCAAAGCCTTGTATGAGGGCTTTTTCGTTGTCAAAAACAAGCACAAAGTCCTTTTCTACCTTCTTCGTCGTAAGGACTTTCTTCTCCTTGCCGTTTGTGTAACTTATCATTATTACAGGATCCTTCTCAGGCCTTGGCACGCCTTTTGGATTGTATGTTTCTATGTCAAACGAGATATGGCTTAGCTCTATCTCATTTACTGGACTTCCTCCTATTTCATCGATAACCAGCTTGCCATTTTCCTCATGCACTTTTACCTTTACGCCCTGCATCGGATTGATTCCCTTGTCTATCAGATAGCGCTTCCAAAAAACTATGTCCTGCTCGTAAACCTCCCCGAAATCTCTCATTGCGGAACTCAACCTTGGTATATCCTTCGGATGGTCTGCAAAAATCTTAAGGGCTTTTACCTCTTTTCCAAAAAGGAAGAGCTTTGATTCCTCTATCTCTTTTGCAGAAGTGCCATCTTCAAGCTTAAAGTTAGATAACATCTCCTTGCTCAGAGAAGGATTTGAAGGAACAAGATAGAAATAGGGATAAAATCCTGTATCAAGAACCTCATATGTCTTTTCGTTGTCCTTGATGGTAAGCCTTATAACTCCCCTCTTGCCAATTGTGAGGTAATCAACATCAAGCACAATGCCATTGATTTCCATAATTTATTCTTTGCTTAAAAAAATAAAAAGGAGAGCAATCACTTCTTCTCTCCGGTCTCTTGCAACTTCGCCCTAGAAAGCGGCAGCGGAGCTACAAAGCCTATAGAGTAAGCAAGCAGAGTCCCTCTTGCGCCGCATTCAAAGTTGAGCAGATTTATTATATTTTCTGCGAATGCAAGCGGAAGGGTTTTTTTGCTTTCCCACGTTTTGCTTATCTCCTCTACCTCTTTCTTATCCTCCTTTGAGGTAATGCTTCCCTTAATCCTTATCTCTCCGACGTTTTTTGTTGCATTCCCTGTTCCTCCCTCATAAGAGGTTACAAAAGTAAATGCTACCTCGACAGAATCTTGGTTTATTTTTACATCATCGAAGTTTATGTTGAACTTCATGTTTGTTATCATGTCCTTAGACTCTCTCGTTGCCTCTACTTTGCTTATATCTATTCCTGTTATCATAGAATCACTCTCAATAGATATGTTAAAACATTATTTATATACCTTTTGATTATTTCAAGCAATTGCCAAGTGGTCCTAGAGTGGTATTAATCCCTCTTAATCACTAAATAACTACCTTCAGACCCTCCTATAAGCTTCTACAAAACCGGCCTCCATTTTTAT
>JBAMLQ010000012.1:1498-11336 GCA_039793505.1 Candidatus Micrarchaeia archaeon | reverse complement strand
AATGAGCTCTATGAAGAGGCAGTAGCTAGCGGCGCAAACGTGGAGTTCTCCCACAGTGTAACAAAAGGTGAGATGGGCAAGTTAAATGGCATATTGGTCGGGGCTGATGGAGCAGCATCGCAGGTAGCTAGCTATTTCAAATTTCCTCCTATAAAGAGGTTTGTCTTAACTTATAGGGCTGAGTATAAGGTGCGCGAGAATATTGGCGATGAGGTGGAGATCTTTTTCGACAACAATGTGACAAAGGGCTTCTTTGGATGGATCGCCCCCCATGGCGATAACATTGAGCTCGGCACAGGAATAGACGAGAAGTATGGCAAGAGCACAGATGCATTCAGGAAGTTTGTGGCAAGCAGCAGCGTGAGGAAAATGATAGAAGGAAAGCCTATTGTAGAGGGCGCGGGCATAATCCCAGTTTCTTTAAGAAGCAGGTTTGTCGATGAAGAGAGGAGAGTTGTTCTTGTAGGTGACGCTGCAGGTCAAGTAAAAAGCTCGACAGGCGGAGGCATAATTTTTGGAGGCAATGCCTCTTTGATTGCGGCTCGGGCAATAAGAAATTATATCCAAGGATATGGCAGGCTTGAAGATTATCAAAGAGCCTGGCTAAGCACGTTTGGAAATGATATAAGGCTGCACAATCTTATTCGCAATATCTACAGTTCGCTAAGCAACAGCGGCCTTTACCTTTTCGCAAAAACAGCAAAAAGCCTAGGTATAGAAAGGCTTCTTTCAAGATATGGCGACATGGACAGGCCGAGCCTGATTCTTAAGAGACTCATTTTCAGAAAGGCCTAGCCTTTTTTCTTATCCTCCTCAGCCTTTTTTGCCCTTTCCAAAAGCTCCCTGCCCAGCTTTTCGCGCCTTTCCATACTTTCCTTTATTTTCTCATAATCTTCTTTCGAGAGCACCTTGCTGAGTATGTATTGGGAGTAGCTCAGCGAGATCTGGGCAATGTCAAGCACAATAGACTGCATCTGGCTCGTCTTTAGTATATACTCCTTCTCCGGCTTAAGTATCTCTATCCCAGCCGGGGCATAGTTGAAAGAGAGGTTTATCAAAGCCCCGAAGTCCTTGAAGAGGATGGTAAGCGCAGCGCTCGTAGAGTAAGTTGCTTCATCCACCTTTATGGGCTCGTCAATGCTGCCATAGCAGTATACAACGCCGTTCAGCTTCAGTATATTGTTGTTTATCATCTCAGTCATTAATGGCTGCAGATCATCGGGCTTCTCGCTCTGCATGTCGAAATAAAGCTTTGCAAGTATGCCTCCCTCTTCGAGCACCCGTTTTGTTACCTCTTCCATCTCATTCTTCTTCATCTAACCACTTTCTATTAACTTTATCGCCTCATCCAATCCTAGCAGCTCCTCATTGCCGGTTACCATGTCCCTGAGCTTCACCTTATTCGAGGACTGCTCGCTTTCCCCTACAATTATCACATACCTGAACCTCAGCGAGTTTGCATACTCAAGCTGCTTCGATATGCCTCTTTTTGTAAGGTTTATGTCTGTGTATATTCCAGATTTCCTCAAATAGTTTGCAACGCTGAGTGCATAAGGAATTGTATCCCCTATATTTGCTACAAATACCCTTGCAAACGTCTTTCTTTCTACCTTTGCATTCATGACATCAAAAACCCTGTCTATGCCTATGGATATGCCTGTTGCCGGTATCTTCTCCTTTGTAAATATGCCGATAAGGTTGTCGTATCTGCCGCCTGCTACTATTGTAGGCAACCTCTTGCCCTCTTCATCATATTTTACAAACTCCCACACAAAGCTTGTATAATAATCTAATCCTCTTGCAAGTGTAAGGTCAAGTACAACCTCCCCTTTTATCCCGTATTTTGCTATAAGGCTTAGCAGCTCTTCAAGCTTTTTAACCTCACCTTCAAGGCCTACGTTCGCCTTCACCTTGTTGATCTTCTCCTCATTGCTCATCTCTTCTGAGAGGAATTCGATAAGGGCATATGCCTTTTCTTGCGCAAGCCCAAACTTTGAGAGCTGGTTTACCACCTCTTCCCTCCCTATCTTGTAGAGCTTGTCAATGACCCTTATCGCATCTAGTTCCTTGCCTTTTTCTAGCCCGAAAGAATCCAATATGCCCTCAAGTATTATCCTATCATTTATCAGTATTTTGTAGTCCCTTACTTCAAGCTCGTCCAGTATTTGCCCTGCTAGCGCCACTACTTCTGCGTCGCTAATGACTTCTTCGCTTCCCACGATATCTATGTCTGCCTGCAGAAATTCCCTGTAGCGCATGTGCTGTGGCTCCTCTTTTCTGAATATGGAGCCTATCTGGTAACGCTTGAATGGCAAAGGCATGTCCTTGTTCATCGCCACAAATCTTGCCAAAGGAACTGTAAAGTCGTATCTTAGCGCTGCATCTTCGCCCTCTATCTTATAAATTTCTTTGCCCGATTCCTCGCCATATGTCTTCGCATAGAGCGTGCCAAGGTTTTCTATTGTTGGCGTTTCTATTGGCGAGAATCCGAACCTCTTGAACATCTCTTCTATAACACCTACTATCTCCCTTCTAGCTATCGCTTCCCCTGTCGAATAATCGCGTGTTCCTCTTGGAAGAGATGGTTCAGCCAATAAATTCACCAATAATAATATTATTCAAAGCATACCTTTATTGCTTTTGCCTGTCTAAACCTCCAGGTTCTTGTCAAGCCATTTCTTGAAGTTCTCCTGGGGTATTGCGCCTATGGAAATATCCTTTACTTCCCCACCTTCAAAAAAGACCGCCGTAGGTATGCTCATTATATTATATGCCACGGCTATTTCTGGGTTCTCGTCTGTATTCATTTTGTAGAACTTCACCTTGCCTTTGTATCTTAAATCTTCAGAAACCTTTTCAACTATGGGAGAAAATATCCTGCAAGGGCCGCACCATTCTGCCCAAAAATCTATCACTACAGGCACATCTGACTTAAGCACTTTCTCTTCAAAATTTTCTTTGCTTATGTCCTCCACAACCATCCAACCACAAAAGCAGTAATCATAAATTTCTAAATAAAATATTTAAACCTTCTGAAATAATTCTGCAGCATCGCAATAATATTATAGTTTTGCGCAATGTCATATATTTGGTGTATTTATGGAATACAAGATTGCAGGAATGAATATTGAATTGAATGATTATGTGCTCAGCATAAATGGCAGGATAGTAGAAAGAAGCGTAAGAGTGGCAAGCGAACTTAAGGACGTGCTCTACAGCAAGGGCTGGCTTAAGGGCAATGAAAATGCACCCCTTTACTACATGTACAGGAATGTTGCAGCGTTCAAGCAGCTAAGCGAGAGCAAGGTAAGGTACGATATAACTGTGCTTAAGCCCCTTATGCTCGGCGAAGAGTTCAACAAGACCCTTGGTCACTACCATAAAATTGCAGAGAAAGGCCTTTCATACCCTGAGCTGTATGAGGTTTTGGATGGCGAAGCGCTGTATCTGCTCCAGAGGCCTTTGCAAGACAAGACAGAGGTGGTGCTTATAAGTGCAAGGAAGGGCGACAAGGTGCTCATACCACCAAACTATGGTCATATAACAATAAACACAGGCGAATCCAACCTTGTCATGTCCAACCTTGTCTCAAGCGAATTCGAATCTGATTACAAGCCTATTATAGAAAAGCGTGGCGGAGCAGTATACGTGCTACATGGCAAGGAAATCATGCCCAACAAGAACTATGGTGATATAAAATTAGAAATCAGAGATGGGCCGGAAGAGTATGCCTTAGAATTGAAAGTCAACATACTGGATTCGTTCCTTGAAGATCCAGAAAAATTCAAGTTCTTGAACAAGCCTTCCCTCCGTTGGCAAAATGATGATAGGTATTTAAAACTCAAACGCTAAATAATAACAGTGATGAGATCCTTTCTGATTGGTGATGAAGATCTTGAGTGCTGATAGCATGGTAAACCTCTCAAGGGCAAGCATAAAAAAGATAGTCAAAAAGTACACAAAGGCCAACATAACTGACGAAGGCGCTGATGCAATTGCAAGAATACTTGAAAAGAAAGCGAGGGAGATCTCGAGCTATGCTGTAAAGAGCGCGAAGGAGAAGAAGAGAAGCAAGATAACAAAGGAGGACATAACATCATACATACTCAAGCACTAGGATGTCAAGATGGAGTATACGCTAGCTTACAAAAGCCCGAATGGCAAGATAAGGACAGAAGCAAGGGAGAGAAGGTTTGCAATAGGAGAGGAGCTTAAAAACGGTTCTCTTGTGACCCTTTTCGATGAAAATGGCAATGTACTTGATCAAAAGAGGTTCAAAACAAGCGTTGAGGAAAGCGTAGAAAGCTACATAGGCCCGATAAAAATCGTGGAGTCAGAATACAAAAGCGTTGAGGTAAATGCCGTTTGCCCAAAGTGTGGCAAGAGGAGCATAAAGAGGGAGCTTGACATAGTAGATACAAAGAAGCTTGAGAATGTACCGGAAGTGCCTGTGTATGTTTGCACATCATGCGGGCACGCTTTTTACTCTATTACAAAAGAGTATCTGAGGAAACTGGCAAAGGAGCATGCAGAGCTTTTCACAGAAGAAGAAGAAAAGGAACGCGAGAAAGATGAGGAAGCCTTTGTAAATGAGCTCAATGAGTACATAATAAGAATTTTTGCTTCCAAAAAAATCATGAGGATTGAGATAGGCAAGTGATTTTATGGTAATGAACCTTTCTGAGATATATGGAAAGAAGATCATAACTTCTGGCGGCAAGCTCGTTGGAAATGTAAAGGAGATTGTGCTTGACATGGAGAACGGCGAGATTTCCCACCTTCTCACAACTAAGCTGGAGCATCTTGCAAAGAGCGAGAATGTAAAGGAGGAGCTCTCAAAGAACAGTGTGCTCTACAAAAGGGTAAAGAGCGTGGCTGAGAGCATAATAGTGGGGGAGCACTAGTCTGTGGAAACCTCCCTCGCTAAACTTGACCTTTCCTTTACCACTACCCTGTAGCCGCAGTAAGGGCATCTTACAAAGTTCGATATGTCTTTTATCTGCTTTCCGCATTGCAAACAAACGTAAGCCATACATTCACCTCTTTTCCTTCAGGTTTGCCTTGAGCCACTTCACAAAATCCTTGTGAAGCTCGGAGCTGCTTGTATCTATGACCCTTATGCTCATCGTAGCCTTGTACTCCTCGTCGTTAAGCGTGAGCACAGGAGTGTAGTCTTCCATCTTTGCAAAATGGACCTCTAGCCAGTGTATTCTTCCGCGCATATAGTCCTTGACAACATCGTCTGTCATAGGCAGGGAAGAAAAGCTGAAGAGTATTCCGTCGCACCAGTACAAAGGCATGTTGCCCGCAGGCGTTATGCGCTCCCTGAGCAGGTCGTCCTTGTCCACTTTTATGACTTCATGAACAACGAGCTCCGTTGCAGGCGCGTATTCTATTCTTACCATCTTATCACCATTATTGCGTATATTGCATTATTACCCTGTTTGCAGCTTCTCCTGTTGAGGTCTTGAAGGTATATGCTCCTCCTGCGTATGTTGCCCCGCAGTGCTTGCACTTCCATATGCCTGTGCTGATCCTTTTTACCGCTACTTTTCCACAAACATCGCATTTGTAAAGAGTCTTCTTCTCCCTCTGCACTGCTTCGTACCTCTTTCTTATGCTTACTCCATATCTTATGCTAGCATTCGCCATTTCAATCACTAAGCTTATTTATTATGGACCTTAAATCTTTAGATTTTTCGAAAGTCATATCCACAAGCTCGTTTATCTCGCTTTCCTTGAAAGAGCCGCTGAGCCCTTTTTGCATTGCCCTTATGTATGTCTCGTCGTTTGCTATGGTGAGCCTTGTATCCATTACAGATTCTTCATCCCCATTTGGGTCGAGTATGATCCTATTTCCTATCTTTGCATACGTGCACGAAGTTACTATATTGTTTATCTTGAGTTTTTCGAGCTTTCCTTCCCTTATTACCTTCTCGTCTTCATACTTGGGCATTCTCGTGCTTGTCAGCGCTACCATCGCTGCAAGAGTGCTCGCATCGAACAAATTGCCGTCATAGTTCATTATGTATATGTCTATGAATACAGACCATACCTTGCCCTCGCTTATGAAGAGCGATTCGGTATCTATTACATTTGCAGCCCTTATGCCCCTGTCTACTACCCTTGCCAGCTCTATCGCTTCTGGGCTTGGCGGGCCTGTGTCATAATCGGCAGAAGCAAGCGGAAGAAGCTCGGCAGACATTACCAGATTGCCTTCATTAGGCTTGTCTGGCATAGGTTCGTCAATATCTATCTTCACCCCTGCGAGGACCTTTGTGGAGCCGAGATTCACCTCTGCGGAGCCCTCTGCATTGGGTATAATGTTTCTCGAGATACTTATGCTTCTGTAGTCGAAAAGTCCACGCTCACTCCTTACTCCGTTGTTGAGCATCTCCTTGATATACGCACTCTTAATAGAATTGATATTTTGCATTATCTCACCTCATTTATACTTGTTGCTTATCTTCTCGTATGGCGCCTTTAGCGCTTCGCGCTGTATTCTTGAGATTACCTGCCCCGCCTTTTTCACCTTTGCAACTACTTCTTTGAATTCTTCTCTTGTTAGTGATCCATCCATTTGCAAAAGCAGAATCTCCCCTGTCCTCGGGCTTATTGCAATCGGCACGTCAGCATCAGAATAATTGTCTTCTATCTTGTTCAGGTCTATTACAACATGTTCGCCTATCTTGCCTGCAGATACAGCGAAAGGCAGGTCTCTCATTGGTATGCCAGATGTTGCAAGTGCTACCGCAGCGGCAGTTATGCCGGCTGCCCTTGTGCCGCCATCGCTCTGTACGACCTCTATGAATATGTTTATTTCTGTGCCAGGGAAGTTCTCGCCCATTATTACATTCTCAAAAACCTCTTTTGTAACCTTCGAGATCTCTATGGCTCGCCTGTTTGGCCCGGACCTGCCGTGCTCTTCAAGCGATGAGAAAGGAGCCATCGCATACCTGCACTTTATTACTGCCTTTTCTGGATCTGCTGTGTGCTTTGGCAACGCCTCTCTTGGTCCGTATACCGCGGCGAAGACTTTGTTTTTTCCCCATTCGAGATAAGCGGAACCGTCTGCATTTTTCAACACGCCTGCCTCTATCTTTATGGGTCTAAGCTCGTCAAAATCCCTTCCGTCGAGCCTCTTTCCGTCAACAATAAGCTTCGGTTTGTTTGCTTCCATAATCACTCACTTTTGGTTGTTTTTGATTTTTCAAGCATCTCCCTTATCCTGTCAGTCAAGCCAGATGTATGGGCCTCATCCTGTATCCTTAGAATAGCCTCTGTTGTAAGGGCAATGTCCCCACCCTTTATCCATATCCTCCCGTTCATTCCTACCACAATAGTAGATTTGGTGCCCTCTACAAGCTGCTTTATCATCGTGTTGTTCCTACCTATTATCCTTGGCACCTTTGACGGCTTTACATCTATTATCTTGCCCCCGTAAAGCTTTTTCTCCCTCATAAGCACTACTGTCTTTGTTTCGTCAAGCTCCTTTACTGTTGCTTCTATTATATCCCCTATCGAAAGCCTATCCCTGACATATTTTGCTATGAGTATGCCCTTGTACGGTGCATTCAAATCTACAATATAGCTGTTCGGCCTTTCCTCGATTATTATGCCTACAACAAGTTCGCCGTGCTTCGGATACCAAAGCCCTTCGAGCGGTATTAGTATTTTTTTCTCCCTGTCGAATATGCCGAGCACCGCAGCGTACGTCTTCTCGTTTTCTATGAATGTATTCTCCATATGTATAGGTTTGTCTAGGATCATTTCTCCTGGAACAACAATTTCCATCATTACACCTCTAAAAGCTTAGTTTCTGCATTTCCCTGTGTCAGGCTGTTGAGCTTGTCGTAAAATTCGCTCTGAAGCCCAGCCGGAAATTCTACAACAGCCGAGAGTGAGCCATCATTAAGCCACTTCTCAGACTTCAAGCCGTATTGCTTGAGCAGGTTGTAAACCCTGTTTGCATAGTTTGCAGGAATTGTAACCTCAACCTTTGCAACTGCAAACTTGATAGGTATTATCATGCTAATCTTTTTAACTATTTGGTCTACTTGGTCGCTTGCGCTCTTGAACAGGTCTATGCTTACCTTTGCCTGCTCCATGGCGTTTTCAACCCTCTGCATAGGCAAAGGCGCGTTTGTCCTTGGGTCTATAGAATTCCTTGATATTATTGCAATAATCTGCTTCCTCTTCTCTTCCAAGAGCTTGTTCCTCTGCTCTGTTGTTATAGGAACATTCCCATTCTTCAATATTGTTGAGACAATCTTTGCAAGGTCAGTGGTATTGAAAGCCTTCTCTATCTTTTCCTTACTCTGCCTCTCTCCCTTGTTTGCATCCTTGAATATCTCATCAATTTCAAGCGCTGACAGCGGGTCGCTTCTCTTTCCTGTGATAAATTCATATGCAATGTCAGAGTCGACGATGATTTCAAACTCCTCTCCAGCAACAGAGTATTTTGCTATTACTTTCTTTGAAGACATGCTCTCACAGAAAACAAAAAATCAAACATATTTCTCAATTTCTTCGTTGGTTAAGATTGTAAACTCATTGCCGTCTTCGATGTAGCCAATGTCAAGATTATCGGCTGTTACCTTAGTCTCGCTTACCTTCTTTATTATTTTCACGCCAAGAGAGATTGCGTCCTCAACTGTCATATTATCCTTGTACTCTTTGATAAGAATGTCCGATGCCGCTTTCTTGCCAGAGCCTATAGCATCTGCCTTGTAGCCTAGGAAAGAAGCACCAGGCTCTATCTCAAACAGCCTCGGCTCTGTATCTATGCCCCCTACCAGTACAGAAACTGCATAAGGTCTTATGCCACCATACTGCGTTGCCTGCATCATGTATGCGGCGAGGTCCTTGGCAACTGATTCTATGGATTTTACCTCATTGAATATGAATCTGTGCTGTTGCGCCGTTTCCCTTGCAACTCCGATTATGTGCAAGCCGTCTGCGACCATGCCACTATATGTTGCGCCTATGTGCGAGTCTACGACAAACACCTTTCTTATCGTGCTCGGCACAGCAAGCGGCTCTGTAATATTTTTGTGTGCTATGAATATCACACTATCTTTTCCAATGAGCCCTATCGATGTAGCGCCCTTTCTTACCGCTTCCTTTGCATACTCTACCTGGAATAGCCTACCATCAGGATTGAACATTACTCCCCGATCATACGCTTGTATGTTTGGATACATAATTTCACCTTAAATAAAAAGTCTCTTTATTATTATCTTGACACTAAAATATAAACTTTTGCTTTATGCTTTGCCAGCCCTTGCCCTGTATTTCCTAATAATAGAATTTATTGTCCCTGAGGTAAGCAAAGAGTAGAAGCCGATCTCTTCTTCTCCTTCGCGCAGCCTCTTTATGAAAGATATAGCAAGGATAAAATTCTTCTCCTCGCCCCTTGACATCTTGAATATGAACAAATTGTCTCCAATGCTCTTGGCAAGGGAGAGATTGAGCTTAGCCAAGCCTATGATGCCAATCTGTTCGGAAAGCGCACGGAGAAAATAATGATAGTAAGAGTTCATCTCTATGGGCCTTGAGCTCATTACAAGCACATATCTGCTCTTCCTTTTCATTATCATAATATCTCGCCTATTGCACTTAGCAAATCCTTAGCTTGCTCCTCACTTGCGCCTAAGAATTTCGCTATCTCGAGCATCTGCGCGCTCGAGAGGAGGTAAGCCTTTTCCTTTGCAAATGTCGCCAAGGCAGTTTTGAGCTTGAAGTGGAGGGCGTTCTTGAGAACACCCCTAAGTCTTTTCGACTCCTTTACAAAATCTTTGTTGAGCGGTGAGATGTCTATTATGAGGATTTTCTCCTC
>JBAMLQ010000012.1:0-1488 GCA_039793505.1 Candidatus Micrarchaeia archaeon | reverse complement strand
CAGTTTTTGGAAAAACGCCTTGTCTACCTTGCTGGCAACTACCCCAACAACCTCATTTTTGTTTGGGAAATTTTTCCACATGGTATCGGCGATTATTATATGCTCACCCTTTTCGTTGAAGGAAATGTCCTTTCCTATGGCGAACACCTTCTTGTAGCCTAGAAGCATGCCAAGCTCTTTGCAGTCAAAATAAGCTATGTCATAGTAAGCGTGCCTCACGCTATA
This sequence comes from Candidatus Micrarchaeia archaeon, assembly GCA_039793505.1. Classification (GTDB taxonomy): domain Archaea; phylum Micrarchaeota; class Micrarchaeia; order Micrarchaeales; family CABMGC01; genus JAGDYD01. The sequence goes on along the minus strand of JBAMLQ010000012.1, from coordinate 1,263 downwards.
TCACTCTTTTCGGTTTTGCCTTCAGCCTCGTTCTCCTTGAACAGCTCCTTTTCTATTATATTTTTTATCCTCTCCGGCGAGTATGAGAGCTTTATGAGCTTTGTATGGCCCCTTATGCCTTTTCCAGACTCGTATGTAGTAATGAGCCCTTGCATCTCAAGGTCCTGTATATAATTCCTGTACCATCTTGAGCTCTTTGCTTCTTTGCCTATAGAATTGCATATTGCAACATACTTGTCATACACCTCGCCGCTGAAAAGATATGCTTCTGAGCCATCAACAAGTTTTTTGTATTTGCTTCCCTGCATGGTGAGAAGGGAAATAGCATATATGACAAGCTTCTGGTGCTCGGGAAGCGTGCCTACAAGCTCGTATGCAACTTCTTCATCTGCGGATTTAGCCGCTTCAGACACCTCTTTTGGGGTTATCTCTTCAAGGCCCCTCTCCTCTGCCAGTTCGCCTGCTTTAGAAAGTATTTTCAACGCAAGCCTTGCGTCCCCGCTCTCCTTTGCGGCAATTGCAGCTGCAAGGTTTATTGCAGAATCATCTATTACTCCTGGCCTGAAGCTTAGCTCAGCTCTTTGCTTGAGTATTGCAGCAAGCTCTGTAGAGTTGTAAGGCGGGAAGACAAGCTCATTCTCGTATAGTGTAGATATGCTTCTTGGGTCGAGCTCCTCCTTGAAAGAGATCTTGTTCGATATGCCTACAATGGTAACTCCTCCGCTCTTTATATCGCTGTTTGCGCGCGTAAGCGTGTAGATAAGGTCATCAAGGTCTTTTACCACGTCTATCTCGTCAAGCACGACAACAAGGATCTTGCCGTCTTCTTCTATCCAGTTTATTATCTTTTCGTAAATATCAACGATGCCATACCCCCTCTTTGCATATGATGGCAAGTGGTCTGAAACAATCTTGCTAAGAACCCTGTAGCGGGAGTTATATATCCTGCAGTTTATATATGATATCTTCGCCTTTACAGAGGAAAGACCTCTTACCTTCTCTATCACATATCTCATGCATGAGGTCTTGCCCGTGCCTGTCTTGCCGTAGATGAAGAGGTTCCTGCCGCGCTCCCCTCTCAATGAAGGCGTGAGATATTTTACTATGCTCTCTATCTGTTTCTCTCTGAAAAGGAGATTGTCCGGCATATAATGTGGAGAAAGTGCATCCCTGTTGGCAAAGATTCTTGACTCTTTCATCAGGTTTGCAAATATCTCAGACATAGAACCCCATTAATAATAGAAACCAACAATTATAAATTAC
>JBAMLQ010000011.1:0-1495 GCA_039793505.1 Candidatus Micrarchaeia archaeon | reverse complement strand
CTGCCTTGTAAACGAAGCTAAACTCTTCCTTGAGAGGGCAGTCAAATCCCATCTCCTCTTTTAGCCTTCTGTGTGCTGCCTCCTCTATGCTCTCGCCGGGCCTCGGGTGCGTGCATACAGTATTGCTCCACTTGCCTTTCGAATGGTATTTTGTGAAGGCCCTCTGCTGGAGCATGAGCTCTCCTTTCTTGTTAAAGACAAAAATTGATATCGCCCTGTGAAGCTTGCCGCCGTTCATATGGGCATGCATCTTTTCCATAGTGCCTATCTGCCTGTCGTTTTCATCAACCAGTATAACTTCTTCCATAAGACCACTTTTGCAGGCAATTAATAAAAATGTTCTGTGCATCGAAATGGGTTTTAAAAATGCCTTGCTTGCCTGCCTTTTGCACATGCGTATTTATAAGCATTATTTCAAAAAATATATTATGCATTTTGTAGTAGCAGTACCTTTTGACAAAGAGCTTGCAAGCTTCATAGGCAAGAAGGGCTCTGAAAATAGCATTGTATTCTATAACAGAATCTACAACGACAATGTAATAGTAGCGCTTATGCCGAGCTCTCTTGAGGATAAGGTATACGGCTTGGCGCAGTCGATGCTTTTATCAACGCAAATAGTAATAAGTACATCGAACATAGACAAGAACTTTGGCGAGACTCTTGTAGCCGCAGGCCTTCTTGAAAAGAGAGTTCTATTTACAAATGAAAATGAGATAGGCAATTTGGCTAAGAGCGCAGGCATAGATGCATATGAGATATGCAGCAAGGAGGAGCTCCTTGACAAGATAACTGAATTCAAGCCAAAGCAGGACCTTGCCAACGGGGCAAAGAGAGTAGACATAGACAAGTCTTTTGTAGTCAAAGGTGTTGGCAGCGTTTTGCTCGGCATAGTCACAAGCGGAAGTATCTCTGTGCATGACACTCTAAAGCATAGTAGCGGCAAGGACGTCTTCATAAGGTCCATACAGAGCCAGGACAGGGATATTGAGACTGCGCCCATTTACACGCGCGTGGGCCTTGCAGTAAAGGGAATTGATGCTGAAGAGGTGGAGAAGGGAGATATTCTATCTTCCAATGCCGTAAAGCCGGAAGCAAATCTGAAGGCGAAACTCAAGGTATCGGATGTTGTCAAGGAAGAGATAAAAGAAGGCAATACATACGGCTTTGCAATAAACTTTTCTTACACCTCTGCAATTATAGAGCAAACAGGCAGCGCTTTTGGACTCAAGCTTGACAGGCCTGTTCCTTTTGAAAAGGGGGATCAGTTCTTCTTGATAAGGCAGAAGCAGCCGAGGCTCTTTGCAAGCGGGGTGGTGCTATGAGGTTCATGGCTTGGCATGTCGAATATTTTAAGGCCAACCCGACAGAGCATGGCAGGTCATCTCTTATTGAAGATGCCAAGTCGATAGAATGCGGCGAATCTCTTCTCCTATTTATCAGCTTTGAAAAGAAAGACGCAGAAAATAGAATCGATACAATCGACAGGGCTGTAAAT
>JBAMLQ010000010.1:0-12969 GCA_039793505.1 Candidatus Micrarchaeia archaeon | reverse complement strand
CAAATATACCTATCATGCAATCAAAAGATTATTTTGAAACATATTATATAAAAATACATTGTGCGCCACGCCCTCTTGTTTATGCATTTTATCATATTTTTTACCTTTACTACCATGTTTTTATCGGCTCTTTTTTAAATTTTAAATTGCTTATTTTTATTGAGACTATGTACTCGGATACGCGTTCGCTTATAGTCAACGATGTGATGAGCAAGCCTGTGATTACGGCTAGAGGAAATGAGAGTATAAAGGAGATTGCAAGAAAGATGAACAAGTATAACATCAATTCTGTAGTAATTGTAGATGGGAAGAATTCACCCATTGGCATAGTTACCGAAGGGGATATAATAAGGAGGCTTCTCTCAAGGAAGAGGAATTTGCTCTTTGCAAAAGCTTCACATGTTATGAGCAAGCCCGTGATCACTGTAAAGAAGGACCTTACGCTCGAGGATGCGGCAAAGATGATGGTAAACAAGAAGATAAAGAAGCTTTGCGTTGTAGATGATGCTGGTTCTGTAATTGGTATAATAAGCGAGGGAGACATTGTAAAGAACGCAAGCTACCTTATAGACGTGCTGAAGGAGATCATCGAAACGGGCTACAGTGAAAAGGAAATCTAGCTAGCTTACGTCTATGCTCTCTTCTGGATAGCCCAGCTTTATGAGGGCTTTCTTCACCTCTTCCTTGTGCATGCCCTGCAACTCTATTACTCCATTTTTGAAGGTTCCGCCGCAGGCGAGCATGCTCTTCAGCGATTTTGTTACCCTCTCTAGCTCCTCCCCATTCAAGCCCTCTACTATAGTCATGTATTTTTGAAATTTCTTCTTCTCTGCGTATACCTTTATCTTCCTGGATGTTTCCCTTTCCAGTATGTCGCAAACACAGAGCTCCTTGGGCAGGCCGCATTTTGGACAGATTTCAGACATTAGAGTTTCACACCCCTCTCTCTAAGTAGAGTTAGAATTTGAGCAACAGTCCTCCTGAGCTCCCTTACCTTCGCCTTCTTGCTAGAAACGCCCGTCGAGGCTATCTTCCTCTTTTCTATGCTAAGATCAAGCCTAACCTCATCTAGCCTAGCCTTAAGGGCGTCATTAGACAGCGACCTTAAATCTTTTATTTTCATAAATATCACTTTGCCTCTGCAATGCTTCTTGGCAGGGCAACCTCCTTTATCTCCCTGTCAGGGAACTTTGTCCCAGGCTGCACAATCCTCACAGTGACGCCAATCGCGCCGTATTTCGGATAAGCAGTCAAATGAACTTCATCGACAAAATTTCTCACGGCTCCTGCCTTTGGTATGTAACCGTGCCTCACCTTTATAGTTCTGGCTTTTGCGCCCTTGGCAGCAAGCTTGCCTGAAGCAATGATCTCTGCACCCAGCGCGCCTTCAGCTATTATGTCCCTAAGCACAGAATGAAGCAGGCTCCTTGGGTTTGCACCCCTCTCGAGAGAGTTTGCAACATACCTAGCTACTATCCTAGGTTCGAGTCTTGGGTTCTTGACCTCTGCAACGCTTATCTGCGGATTCTGTATGTGGAACCTTTCCTTAATGTCTTCTGTAAGAGCATTTATTGTTTGGCCTCCGCTTCCTATAACCCTCCCTGGATTCGTCACATATACAGTTATTCTTGTTATAACAGGAGTCTTCTGTATCTCCACCCTAGAGAAACCAGCCTTGTTCAGCGCTTTCTCAAGATAGCTCGATATCTTAAGCTTGACCAACGCATCAGAAATGAATTTTCTTTCGACCACCATTAAACTTTCACCTGCTGCTTGTTCTCTTCCTTATTTTCCTCTTTTTCTTTTTTCTCCTCCTTCTCCTTCTTTTCCTTGTTCTTGCTTGGCTCTTTCTCCTTGCTTTCTTTTTTGCCCGTCTTTTGGCTTTCCAGCTCCTTCTTCCTTATGAAATATTTCATGCTTCTTGTAAGCCAGGGCTCATCCTTGCTTGCCAGACCTATCTCAACCTTTGCATACTCAAGGTCGCTATGCATAATTGAAGACCTGCCGTACATGCCCCTTCCCCATGCAAGAGTTCCTCTTGATGGATACCTCCTTTCTATCCTCGTCTTGTTAGCTGATGCGTGCACTATATACAAATCCTCTCCAGGCAAGCCTTTATTGTTTGCATTGGCAATTGCGTTCAGCAATGCAAGCCTAACCTCCTTTGCTGCCTTTACAGGATAGGCACCTTTTCTTCCTCCAAGCTCGTGCCTTGCTCCCATGTGCTTGTTGTGCCTTTTGTATTCTATTGGGGTCTGCATTGCTATAAGTCTTTCAAGCATGTCAAGCGCGGCAGATGCATTCATGAATCTTATGGCATCGCATACAGCGCCAAGATCCTTGTAGCTAGCGTTAATGTCGTATCTCTGTGCGAGAGCTATGTTTGAATTTTTTATGTTGAATGAATACTTCATTACTTCACCGCAAGGAACTTGCTTCCACGAGTAGCCCTAATGCCTGGCGCAGAGTGCAATACTCTCTTCGTGGTAAATACAAACTCGCCCAGCCTGTGGCCGAGCATCTCCGGGGCTATATAGAGCTCCTGAAACTCCTTTCCGTTGAAGACTGCAAACTTCTTTCCAACCCAGGAAGGCAATATGACAGCACTCCTTATATGCGTCCTTATGATCTTGTCTGCCCCCTTCTTGTCTAGCTTTTCCACTTTCTTTATCAGCTGCTTCTCCCTTATGCCCATCCTCATAAGAGATCTCCTCTGCCTTGACTTCAGAAGCTTTGCAAAATCATTTATGCTCATGCTCTTGAGCTCTTCAAGTGTTTTTCCTCTAAATGTAAATACTCTTGGCACAGGATCAACCTCTCTTCTTCCTTCCCACGCGCCTCGCTGCTATGTGGCCAACCTTTGCACCTGGCGGAGCTCCTCTTGCAACCATGCTCGAAGCACCTTTGTGGTGCTGCTTGCCGCCAAATGGATGATCAACAGGGTTCATCTTTACTCCCCTGTTCACAGGCCACTTTGCATTTATTGCGTGTTTAATATAAAAGTTCTTTCCAGCTTTCATTATGGGCTGGGTTTCCATTCCCCCTCCGGCAACTGTGCCTATCTCTGCCCTGCAATTTGCGTTGAGCTCTATTGTGCGTTTCGATGGAAGCCAGATGCTTACCTTGTCACCCGCATGAGAAACAAGCGTTGCATAGGCCCCTGCTGCCCTTACAAGCTTGCCGCCGTCTCCAGGCACAGACTCTATGTTGTATATGGGCATGCCGTCGGGTATCTTTGACAATGGCAATATACTTCCAAGAGAGATGTGCGCCTCTGGGCCTTCTTCTATCTTGTCCCCTATCTTTATGCCCTCCGGCGCTATCAATATTGATTCTGACATATCCTCATATCTTATGCGCATGAGCGGGGCTGTGTGACCAGGATCGTCTATAAATTCTATTACCTCGCCGACAGCCTTGTTAGCTACGCTAGGCCTGAAAGCCACGTCAGCCTTAAATGTGTTTGGAGGCTTCCTATATGCATTGCTTCCCTTTCCACGCCTTTGCTGCTTTAGTTTTTTGCCCACTCTTTCACCTTCATATGAGCTTCAGCTTTAGGGCTATGTCGCTAGCCTTGTAAGCTGGATTCAGTTTTATGTAAGCCTTCTTTTTGTTTGCAGGATCTCTTAATATAGAGACCTTATCAACCTTTACATTGAACCTCTTTTCGAACTCTTCCTTTACATTTTTCTTTGTCGAGCGCATGTCGACTATGAACGATATAATATTATCTCTCTCTATCATATTTATTGCTTTCTCTGTTGCTATCGGATACAAAAGGACTTCCATCTTATCACTTTATCTTCAGGCTATTTATCGAATCTTCGAGCTTTTTTACCGCACTTTCGCTCCAGATTATTATCCTTGGAACGGCTCCTGGTGCAAGCCTCTCTACATTTAGCTCGCTGAGTTTTGAATACTCTACGCCAGGTATGTTCCTGCTTGCCCTGCCTATTCCGTTGTCGTTCAATGTGACTATAAGCACGCTCTTCCTGAATCTCCTTTGCTTCGAGCTTCTCCTTATGCCCTTCCTTATCTTTGGCTCGTGAGATTTTTCAAGCTCTTCTTCAAGGCCCATCTTTTTCAATATTCCAAGAAGCTCCTTTGTCTTTGAAACACTCTCTATCTTGTCCTCAATAACAACAGGCAAGTCCCTGTTTACCTTTACGACCATGCCTACAATATCTTTTTTAGTAGAGCCGCCTATCGCAGATTCGATTGCCTTCCTGTACTCCTTCAGGTTTATAAGCTCGATAAGCTTTTTCTCTATCCTGTGTGGATGAGCACGCCTTCCTTTCGTGCTTGAAGGGATCCTTCTTACATCACCCATGGCACCGCCGCCTAGCTTCTGTCTAGGCCTGATGGCTATGCCCATGTGCCTCCCCGACCTGTAGGCACCCATCCTTCCCACATATGTTGCTGTTGTCTGCAAGCCAGCAAGAAGGTAGTGACCTTGAGGCTGATAATTAAGGCTTTGCTCGGCAAGCAAAGCTCTTCTAACAAGGTCTATTCTATAAGGTGCATCAAATACTTTGGGCAGTGCAACCTTACCCAAAACCTCTCCATTCAATGAATAAATATTAGCTTCCATTCTCACGCACCCTGCTTAGAGCTCGTAGAAACGTAAAGGAGCTTTACCTCTCCCGCATTCTTGTGCGCTCTCAGCGCCTTTCTTATCCTCACAAGCCTTTTTGCTGGCCCAGGTATTGAACCATCTATTATGATGAAGTCGTTCTTGATTATACCATAATTCAGGAATCCGCCCTTTACATTTATGTTCTTCGCCTCTTCGGCTGTGCCAATCTTAAGTATACGCTTGTTTAGTTCTGTCCTATAATTGTAGCCCATGTGGCCTGCATGAGGAACAGTGTAGAGCACCTTTGGGGGATGCCAAGGCCCGAGAGTGCCAACATGCCTTACCTTGTTAGTTGCTTTTCTTACCTGCCTCGCAACGCCGAACCTCTTTATCACTCCAGCCCAGCCCTTCCCTTTTGTTATAGAGGTAGTATCTACTATCTCGCCCTCTTTGAAAACATCTTTTGCTTTTATCTCCTTTCCTATATTGCTCGCGAGAAACTCTATCTTCTTTTCCAATGTTCCGCCAACAGGGATCTCGAACCTCGAGATCTTCTTCTTTCCAAACCCAAGATTCGAAGGGTCTGCAAAGAGTAGCGCACTTGCATCTACATATTGCGAAAGATCTTTCTTTACCTCTTCTAGCTTTTCTGGTCCGTTTTTAACATTTTTTATTCCCACCCTGTGTGCAAGCTCCCTTGAATAGATTTCAAGCACTGGTTCCTTATACTCTTCTTTCTTGTAGAACCTTATTCCATAGAGATATACCTTTGGCATTTCTAAGAGCGTAACCGCCCTTGCAGCTTCTCCTCCCCTTGAATCAGAGGTATCAAGAACGCTTGCATGGGTCATACCTACTTTATATGCAACAATGCCGAGAGGCAGAGGCTCAGCTACTTTCGGCCAGCTCCTTACCCTTGGCAGCTGGCGCTTTGCCCTTCTATGGGGCCAAAACTCTAGAGAACCTCTTCTCATTGTAAAACCTTCCGAAAAACTTAGGAGGAAGACTTAAGAGATTATATTCGATTACATTTATATTATTATCGCTGTGCTGTTTTTAGTGGAAGCTCTCAACAACCTTCCCAATACTGCTTATCACCCTGAACTGCTTTATTATGCTGTTCAGCGACGCAATCATGGCTACGGCATCATTGGAATCTATCTCAATGCTTATTTTTCCTTTTTCCTCCTTTATCCTTATTTTGCTCCTTTTGTAATCCTTTGGCATATCCATTATCTTTATATAGTTCTTTGCATCCTTGCCCAGATATATTTCTAGCAGAGCCTTCATAAAATCAATCTATGATAAACTGCCCGTTGTAGGGTTTCCAAGGCCCCTTGAATTCCTTCTCGCCTTCCCTGTAAATTTTGAGCTCCTCGACCGTTGCCATGCTTCCTTCGGCAAACCTTACCTCTTCTGCGAAATTCTCAATGTTTTTCTTGTCGCCTTCTGCAAATATCTCCACCGTGCCGTCGGGAAGGTTTCTAACAATCCCTTTTACGCCGTTTCTTAAGGCTGCGCCTCTAACAAAATACCTGTAGCCCACACCCTGTACAATGCCCTTAGCGATAAGCCTTGCCTTCATTTATATCCTCGGATATTCGACCTAACGCTTGGCCTACTCTTGTTTGTTCCAAATCCCTTGTTAAGCAAGCCGCGGTGCTTTCTTCCTGAGCTGGTCAAACCCCTATATGCGCGGCCTTTTTGCTGGAGAATCTTTGAATACTCTTTGTCGTTGGCTATTGAGGGATTGCTCCTGTCTACAAGTATAACTTCATAAAAGGCATAATTGCCATCCTCTCCGACATAATATGAATTAAGCACCTCGGCGTTTGAAAATTTCCTGTTGGCCCTTTCCTCAGCAATTGACTGGTGCGACTTTCTGTACACGACAAACCTTGCGCTCTTTGAAGGCTTTCTTCCTCCTAGGGGCTTTTCCCTTTTTCTCATGCCCTTCCTTACCTTTACCCTTGCCAATATAACGCCCTGCTTGGCCTTGTAGCCGAGCTCGTGCGCACGGACAGGGTTTGTTGGCCTGTCTATCTTTACCACACTCCCTTCCTTTCTCCATGCAGAAAGCCTCTCCCTGAGAAGAGGGCTTCGCTCAGCGTATTCCTGCCTGAAGGTTTCTTTTATATATTTAGCCATTCCCATTTTTGGCACCGACAATTAGTTTAAGTAGATAATTTAGATAGCACAAAATATTTAATCTTATTTACTTATCTCAAGAATCTGCGCAAGCCCTTTTAGATAGAGGTAAATTCCAACATAAGAAGGCACATAGAGCTCACTCTTTTCCAAAGGCCCGTAGAACTCGCCGTTGAGCGTTATGGCAGGAATTTTTTCTACCCTTATTTTCATCTCCCCCCTCTTGAATACGATTGCCTCCTTGAGCGGATCAAACTTCTCCAAATCTGGCAAGCTAACTTTCTTAGCAAGCAGGCCTGTGCTGCCGTGTATCGTGTTAGGCAGCCTTATAGTATGTGTTGTATAACTAGTTACATTCTTGTCTATGAGGTCGCTCTGCTTTATCACCTGCTTCTTGAGAATATTCTCCCAGAAATCCTTCTTCTTTTTTATATATACCATGTCCCAGTTGCCGTTCTTTATGCCCATCTCTACAAGAGCCTTCTTCCTGTAGAGGTTCTTGGCTATTCTCCTCTCTATGCCTAGGGCCATGAGTGCATCGGGCCCGTTTTCAAGGGCCTTAAGAAAGTTCCTCGCGATCTTGCCGCCCCAGCCGTAGTCGTCTGGTTTCGGGCCCATGAGAATGCCCCTCTGCCCCATTGTGGGAAAGATCTCTGAAAAATTCAGATTCCTGCCGGAGATATAGTCTGCCACCTCTTTTCTCGCATCCTCGCTCAGCCCCATAGCAGAAGGCGAGATAACATGTATGTGATAGCCCCTGTTTCCGCTGAAATTGACCTCTATTTCATCTTTGCTGAAACCAAAGTCGGGAACTAGAAAATCCTCTATGAGCTTAAAGGCTTCCTCCTTGGCCACGCCAAGGCAATCGTTGCACACCAAGTCCTTTCCGTGCACCTTTTGGCACGGCAGGTCCATGTCCGTTATATCTATATCAAATGTGAGCTCTGCACCAAGAAGACCCTTTGCTTCCATAGGCCTAGCATCGGGATATTTGTAGAGCGCAGGCGAGTAGTGCACGTGCATAGGCGCCTTCTCAACAAGGAATTCCCTCAATTCCTTCTCGCCCTTGAACGAGAGGTGCCTCTGAAGGATCTTGTGCTCGAAATCGCCGTAGGCGAATTCCCTCTTCTCTATGCTACTGGGAGCTAGGGCGGCAGCTTTGCTATAGTATTCACGCACCTCAGACAATATGAATTCCTTTGGATCCATGGCCATACCAAATGTTCGTCAAATATAATACCCTGTGCAAATCTTTTAAAGCATGGCTTTAGTGTAAGTAAGCATGCGAAACGGCAGATTGGTTGTAGGCATAGACTTTGACGGCACTCTTGCGATGAGCATAGAGAAGAGATTCGACGAGTTTTTCCCCAATGGAAACGATGTAAAATATGCTGTTGAAAATTTGCTCTTTGCGATTGTAGACATCTTGGGGGTCGGGCAAAGAAAGGCTAAAAAAATGCTGGAAGAGGGCGTGCCGCTAAACGATGGACTTCTGGATCTGATCAAAAGGTACATAAAAGAATACAAAGAGAGTGTGGAGTTTGTCATTGTTACATCAAACAAAAATATAGAAGGAATTAAGAAGGTGCTAAAAGAGTATGGGCTTGATATTGAAATTTATTACTCCAAAAGAGGAGGCAAGAATGGCTACAGGTTTATAGACTTGATACTTGACGACGGATATTTTGAATTGAGGCACAAAGTCTTTTGGGAATCGAGGCACAATTATGTGTTTGCAGACCTGCTCAGGCGCATGAACGGGAATGTTGTTTCGTCCCCTACTGAATTCGAGCAGGTACTAAGAGACAAGATGAAGGAGAAAAACCTAATCAAATAGCTTTATTGCCACAGGCTTCTTCCTCTTCAGCTCCCTAAGAAAATAATAGACAGATATTAGCAAAATTATCAGTATAACGCCGAGAGTAAGGGCTATTTTTGGCATGCCGAGCACAAGGACAAAGAGGAAGAATATGGTAGCCAGAGGAAGATAAGGGTAGAACGGCACCGTAAAGCTAGATTTCACGCCGATCCTCCTAAAATGCAGAAATGCAAAGCTTGCCATAAGATAGGAGAAAAGCAGGCCGAAGTTGCTTATCGCCGCCATTGTATATATGTTGCCTGAGAAGAGCATTATCACGCCTATTATCGATGAGACTATGACACCATTTATAGCGACATCCTTTTGGCTGTTATAATTCCTGAAGGGCTTGGGCAGGAGCCTGTCCTTGCTCATTTGATAAAGAAGCCTGGACGAGCTAAGTATCATCGCTATGCTCGCTGAGGTAGTTGCAATAAGAGCCCCTATGTCGACAAGTACAAAAAGCCATTCAGGCGCATGAGCACTAGAAAGCGCAAAAGAAAGCGGGTCTGCGCTTATCTTGTAAGATGAAGCCGGCATGAGAGAAAGAAGTGCAAAAACAACAAACACATATAGGACAAGGCTCACGACTGTAGCAATTACTATCGCTTTGGCTGCTCCATTGCGCCCTCTTATCTTTGAAGTGAATGTTGAGATTGATTGAAAGCCGGAGTATGCAAAAAAGATTGCGACGCTTGCAGAGAATATTGCGAGCATGATGTTGCCTGTGGGCTTTGAAAAGTTTGCAATGCTAAAAGTATGGTGCGAAAAGGCGATGAAAAGGGCAGCGGCAATAAACAGGACCAGTATTGATACTTTTATTGCTACAAGAACAGAGTCTGCATTTGCAGCTTTTTTGATGCCGAGAATATTGAGCAGAGAGAGCACAAAAATCAACAATATAGCAAAAGGTATGTTGAATGTAGCAGGTAAGCCGAGCACGCTGCTTAGATAAGAACCGAAGCCCAGAGAAATTACCGATATGCTCGAAGCATAGCTGAAGAAAAGCAGTATGCCTGTAATGAAGCCGAGCTCGCTTCCGAAAGCCCTGAAAACAAAAGAGTATGTAGCACCAGTTTCGTTAGGCATCAGAGATGAGAGTTCGCCTATCTCCAAGCTCACAAGAAGCGCAACAAGGCCAACGAGTATGAATGCAAGAAGGGCGTAGCCGCCGGCTATCGCTATTGCCGTGCCGCTCAAAACAAATATGCCCGCACCTATTATTGCACCAAGCCCTACGGCTACGGCAACAGGTATGCTTATCTTTGACGCCATATGTTAGATTACAGAAAAAGGATTTATAATTGTAATTCCAATATAAAATCGTGGAAAGAAAAAAGCTTATTAAAAGCGCAGAGGAACTGCTGGAAAGGAATGACTACCTCTATGTAGCGATAGAAGGGGTTAGGTCTTGCATAGACTTTATAGCTGAGAGGAAGGGGAAGAAATTCGCAATAAAGGTGGTGAAAAACATCGATGCGTTGGGCAAGGAAGAGATAAGTGAACTTTACAAAGTTGCCAAATTCATAGGCGCAGAACCCATCGTAATAGGCGAATCTTCGAGAAACGGCTTACTTAAGAGGAATGTTACGTATAAAAGGTCGCTGGTGGATTGCGTAACAATAGATGGCCTTGAAAACAGAATGAATGAGATAGAACAGCCAATAGCCGCAAAGTCGGTAGGGGCAAAGATGTACATTGACAGTACAAAGTTCAGGAATATTATGAAGCTAAGCAATATTACTGCGGAAGAACTCTCGAAAATTCTAGGGGTATCGAAAGCAACAATCTATAGATATGAAAGGGGAGACACATATGCATCCGTAGCTGTATTGGAGAAGCTGAATAGATTATTTGGCAACGAATTCGCTGTTGGGAATAGAAGTGTTGTGGGAACGGTTGGGGCGGAGCGAAGCCTTTGGGGCAAAGCAAAGCTGGAATCAATAAGGATAAGGAGCATGCCATTTGGTATGATAGCCAAGGGCAAGATAAACTACTATGAGGTAAGCTTTGTGGCAGATGCAAGGACCCTTGCCAAGAGGGCGAAGGTTTTGGGAAGTATAAAGGAAACTTTCGAAAATAATTACCCATTTTTTGCTATGAGCCGCGACCGAGACAGAATTTTGGGCGTGCCAGTAATAAATCTAAAGAAGTTAAGGGAGATAGAATCAGAATCCGAGCTACTTAGCGTTGTCGAGTAGTTTTTTGGTTATTTTAAGTTCCTTGAGAAGCTCGTCAGCTGAGCTCTGCAAAAGCACTACCCCAGAGATTCCTAACACTGTGACAATGGCGATTGATGTAATAAATAGAGAAACCACATTGAAAAAAGGTGGATTCGAGAAGTAAATAGGCGTTACCAAAAATACGCCTGCAACAAAAACAGCCCATATGAGAATTGATGCGAATGCAAGTTCGTAGTATTTATAATCAAAGACCAAGAAGATTGCAATGTAGAGAAGCATTAGTATGCCTCCTATCGAAAGGAGGAAGAACATTTCTCCTGGATAAGTGTAGAATATGAGAGGAAGAAGGCATAGCAAAAGCCCCACAAAAAAGAATATCATGAAAATGGCGACACTCCTAGAATGGGCTATGTGTTCTTTCTGATTCATCAATCTTACTACTTTAGCATGGGCATTCACAAAACTCCCTATTACTACCAGTGATGCCAAGATCAAAAGGATCAATATTACTGCAAGTTCAATAAATGGGTTTGGTATAAAAAATGAGTTTATTATGAGGAAAAAGGACAAGCCTATGCTGTATGAGACAGCAAAGACAAGAAATGATAGGCCCAGTGCTTTCTTATGTTCAAAAACCCAGTATTTTTTAATTATAGGCCTTGCGTACTTCAATCAAAGCACCAATTATATATAAGATTAAGACTTTAAATCCTTTCCCTAATTTGCACAAAGAGTCAGAGGAAAATTAAGAGTAGAGGGTCGCCAATTATAAGTGACAATACAATCCCTGCAAGAATAAAGAGCGAAAAAGGAACGGCATTTTTGTATACAGGGAGCCTTTTTCTGAGGCCTTTGAGCTCCACTATGTTTCTCTTGTCGGCAAGCTTGCTGAAATGCTTGAATTTTGCCCTTAAGAGGCGCAACTCCTTTTCACTGAGCAGACCAGTCGCTATAATGTCGCCTTCTTCTATCTCTTTTGGATAAACCCACCTTACCATCTCTTTGTTAATGATATTTTCAACAGCGAAAAGGAGCGTGGAGAAAAACGCGACTATTAGAATAAGGAGTGTTGCTATTCTTCTCGCTCCAAATAAGAAGTAAATCAGCAGAAGAAGGAGCATATAAGACGCAAATACGAGTGCAGCCCTCTCCGCAGACCTTGCACTTATCTCAAGCTTCTTCTCCTTCAGTATGTAGTACAAGGGTATAATAATTACAGTAGCTATGCCGGAGGAGATAAAAACAGAGAGTACAAAAGGCAGCCCAAACTGCGGTATGCCTAGTATCGGTTGGGGCTGTATGGGTAACATAAGCGAAATAAAGGTAAACTCAAGCCCGTCGCCAAGCCCGAGCAGGCCCGCCTTGTAGAGCAGATAGCCAACCGCACCTATGAAGATGGCGATGAGAAAGGAAAAAATAATGATCCTTACTGGATTTAGAAGCGTGAATACAATCCCCACTGCAATGCTCAGATACACAAACTTGTCTGGTATGTTCCTTTTGTTAAACACGTCAAAATAGGCATAGAGCGAAGCAAATGCCAAGAGGACCAAAATTCTCAGGAGTTCGAGCATACCAAACATTGAGATTTTGTAGAAAAGATTTAAATATGATACATGCCTACTTAATACTGAAGTTTATGAAATTAGCAGCCGCTACGAAGAGATCATGCACATGGAACACAAATATAGTTAGCGGCAACTATTTCTTGGATATGCCTGCCGCATAGGCATGCAAAACTTCTTTCTGGTGGTGCCTATGCGTGCGGAACGATATACTGAGTATAATTATGAATCTTTTGCTAAGGCAGAGGTTGGCAGACTTAGCGAAAAGGAGCTGCTCATAATCATGGAGATAGGCTATGAGCAAATAGGCTCGGCCTCTTCCTTTGTAGATTACATATACGAAAGCTACGGCCTATCAAAGAGCACTATATGGTACAACCTCAAGAAGCTGAAGAAAAGGGGTATTGTTTCATTCGCTGAGAAGGGCGAAGAACAAAAGCCGCTGGAGCTGAGCAAGCTCGGCATATATGTTATGCGTAGCATCGCTTATAAGGCAGCGGCAAGGTCAAGCTACGAGGTTGCTGTCTCTGGCTTTTGATAGCTATAAATACTTTCCCTGACCAATTAGTACTGTGGGAGGATGAAGCAGTATATATGGTTTGATGGGAAATTCGTTGAGTTTGAAAAAGCAAAGGTCCA
>JBAMLQ010000009.1:0-1615 GCA_039793505.1 Candidatus Micrarchaeia archaeon | reverse complement strand
TTGTCAGGCATAGTCATGCTTGGCTATCTTCTCAACGCACTTTTCTCCAGGATAAAGATTGCAAGCATACTTCCCCTTATGCTCCTTGGCCTTATTGTAGGGCCTGTTTTGCACCTCATCAATACAGGAAGCGGCAGCATTGTAAGCTCTATATCACCATATATAAGCGCAGTGGCTATAGCATTTGTGCTTTTTGACGTGGGGCTCAGCATTGATATCAACACATTGAAAAGGGTGATTTTAAAGGTAAGCAGATTTTTGTTCGCACTTTCAATAACTACAGGCATTGTTATAGGCATAATACTCTGGCTTGCGCTGCAGTGGAATGTTGTAGTCGCCTTCATAGCCGGATTTGCGCTCGCCGGGCCAAGCGCAATAATACTCCCAAGCATAGTAAAGCTTACCAGGGTCAACGAGAAGCTCAAGTCTGCACTTGTCTTCGAGAGCGTTGTTACAGACTCGATACAGCTTATAATACCCATAATGCTTTTTCAGATGCTCGCTGAAGGGAATTTTAGTGCTGTTGCAGGGATAAGAATGCTCATCAGCTTTTTTGTGATATCCCCCATTTTCGGCATTCTCTCAGCATTCTTCTGGGTCTTCATGCTGAGGCAGTTTCCAAAATACAGCAAAGAATACAGCTGGATGCTCACCATTACCATGGTCATAGCAAGCTACGGCTTAGCACAGGCCATGGGCTTGAGCGGGGCAGTAGCGACATTCATCTTTGGGATATTCCTTATCAATATACCAAAGCTCTCGCCGTTTCTTGAAAAATATACATACGATATAAGGAGGGAGTTTGTCCACATAAAGGATTACCGAGGGAGATTACATTCTTTGTGAGCACTTTCTTCTTTTTCTACATAGGGCTCCTCGTAAGCATTGGTGAATTTAACCTTTGGCTTCTTTTCATAGGATTGGTTGTTGCGCTTCTGATTTTTTACCTTCGCACCCTTTTTGTGCCCATGCTCAACAGCCTGTTTGACAAGGCTAGATACGAAGAGGAGAGGACATTTACAATGTTTGACGTTGCAAGAGGCTTGTCGCCGACAATCGTAGCTACGATGCCCCTTGCACTCGGCATGGTAATCCCTGGGTTTGTTGACCTTCTTTTTACGGTTATAATATTGACAAACATAATCATGACCATAGGCATGTACCTCTATGCCAGCAAGGCTTACAAAAGGAAAAGTTTTTATAAATCTCATGCAAAGGGAGAAGCATGATTTATTTCAAGCGCTATGCGACAGAGCATGGCGACATTATAGCTATGTGCGACGAGGAGCTTATTGGGAAGGTTATAAAAGAAGGCAAGATTGAGATAGACCTGGAGAAATATGCAAATTTTTACAAGGGGGAGCTCCTGAAGGAGGAGGATATAGAAGGCCTTTTTGACGATGTTTACTCGGCAAATGTCGTCGGAGAGAGGTCCACAAAGATAATAGTAAAGAAAGGCCTGGCAAAAGAAAATGAAATAAGGAAGGTCGCTGGAATCCCTTTCCTGCAGATATTCACTATTGAGTACTAGACTTGAGCTTCATTATCGCTTCTGCCAAATCACCGTTGCATGACTCGATTACCTTCTTTACCAAATCCCTGTCGCTTACTCCAC
>JBAMLQ010000008.1:0-1626 GCA_039793505.1 Candidatus Micrarchaeia archaeon | reverse complement strand
GGTGAGCTAATCTATACATCCAACCAAAAAGATCTTACCGCCATGGTTTATGCAAAGGTGAGCAACTGGACCATATACACTGATGGCTACAACTTCAAGGTGGAGAACGGCTCATATGCGATATACTTCTTCAGAAGCATACCTAGCGGGTATAGTGTAGTGGTGCCAAATGGAACATCCTCTAGTTTCATTGTTCCGCAATGGGCGCCAGGATTCCCAAGCAAGTTCCTGCCCATTCTTGACAACCTTACTTCAGGCATAGGTGTATCAAACAATGGCAGGACTTGGTGGTTCTACAACTCCTCGTACATGCTTGTCAATTTCGTGCCGCAGCCCATACAACCCGGTTTTTATCTTTGGATCGAAAACACAACAAGCTAGGTAGGGAAAATAGATGAGACCCAAGCCAACATATATAAGCTATATCTTGCTAGTCGCAATAATAACAGCATATACATTAGGCACTGTGCAGACCTTTGGCTCCATAAACTTTTACCTTGCCGATGAGGTGTGGTACCCTGCTGCAGCGTACAACTACCTCAAGCTTATCTTTGGCATAGCACCAAACATGAACAGCATAGGCTATCCCAATGAGGCCGGGATAAGCACATACATGAACTTCGAGCACCCACCGCTCGGCAAGTACTTCATGGCGATATCCATACTGGCTCTCGGCTACAATCCTCTAGCGTGGCGCCTGCCAAGTTGGATCCTTGGTGATTTGTTGCTTATAGCGGGCTTTTTCCTAGGTGAGAAGCTCTACGAGATTACAACTAGGAAAAGAAGCAAAAGTGGCATTCCTGGCCTGCTTGCTTCTCTCCTTATAGCAATAGATCCTACAATCTGGGTCATGCACGGTGTTGCAATGCTTGATATCTACTTGGCATTTTTCTCCCTGATCTCGTTGTATGCCCTTATCTCGAAGCATTATCTCTGGTCTGGCATACTCCTTGGGCTTGCAGCCCTCTCAAAAAACCCGGGCTTCATTCTCTACATACCTTTCTTCCTTTACATATTGAAGAACATAAAAAGCAACAACAGGCGCGCCCTATATCTGCTCATCCCAATTGCTGTTTACATAGAGCTTTCGGCCCCCCTAATCTTCTATGTTGGTGCAGTTCAGTGGTTCAAAAATGAATTTTCGAATGCAGTTTGGGAGACGCAGGGCGGGCATGCATCTTTCTCTACCTCTTCTCCGCTTAGCTGGTTTTTCAATCCAAGCCCATTTGGAATAACCAGCAATATTGTCTTGGCTGTTAATTCTATTATACTTCTACTTGGCTTGGGTCTGACAATATACATGCTTATCATGAGGAAAAAGGAGTATAATGCCCTTCTCTTTGCGGCTTTCTGGGCATGGAGCATATACATTATCTTTATTGCAGTCTATTATGTGGGAAACCTCCCCCTTTACGATACAGAGGGTTATAATGGGGGCAGGGCTTTGGACTGGTGGATTGCTGATATTTTGCCCGTCTTGGATGTTTTTGTCGCTTCCTCGCTCCTTTCAATAATGCGCTTGGAAGATAAGACATAATTAAGCCAGGATTTACAACTCATATTTTTTACTGGCTTGCAACCACCCTTGGGTACTTGGAGAAAGAAAGGATAAGCGAGGAAGAAAGC
>JBAMLQ010000007.1:1055-1633 GCA_039793505.1 Candidatus Micrarchaeia archaeon | reverse complement strand
TAATCATTTTCATAACAATTTAATAAAAAGCAAGATATTTATAACTTTACATTTTGTTTCTTAAAGGAAACAAATTGCATACATTTTGTTTCTTTCATTCCAAATTCTGCGATGAAAATTGGCGTATAAGAAGGCACTTCGCCTGTCTTACTAAGTTTGCAATGCTTAGCTTGAAATCTCAAGCTCCTTAAGCAGCGCATTTATGTCGATTACTTCGATCCCCTCTGGCTTCCTCTCCAACGCCTTGGCTTCTGGAACTACAAGCAACTTGCGCACTCCTTCAAACCTGCCAAATCTGTTCTCAATGCCCCTTATTTCGCTTGCATCTATCTTCTCCTTCCACTTAACCTCTCCGACAATCTTCAATTTCTTGAATTTCAGAAATGCAATGTCAAGTTCCATTGAGCCAGTGTCTATAATCTCGTGCTCCATGCCAAAATGCTTAGACAAAAGGTTCCTGAAGAACTGCTCAGCATGCAGCGGAAGCTTCGCCATTGCCGCCGCCAACATCAAGTGCATTAAGGAAGCCATACACCTTGCCCTTGTCGAGCCTGCTTGATATGTCTCCAATCATGGCC
>JBAMLQ010000007.1:0-1045 GCA_039793505.1 Candidatus Micrarchaeia archaeon | reverse complement strand
AGCGGAAGCTTCGCCATTGCAACTTCCTTTATGAATTCTAGCGGCAAATCTATGTCTACATATGAGTATTTTTGCTCTAGGTAGTAATGCAAGTCCAGTATAGGCGATGCATGGAAATAGTAGAAGCGTTTTTTATCAAAAACCTTATGCCTCTCCAAGATGCCCATCTCAACCAGCGTATCGAGATACTGCGGAAGCATGCTTGGGCTGTCTTTGCTCAGTATGGACCTTGAGAACAAGTATGTTGATATCTCTGTAGAGGTGCGTTTGCCACCAGCAACGGCCTTAAGTATGCCCTCATACACATTTGAAAGCCTCTTCTCTTCTTCGCTGAATATCTCGCCTACAAGGTTTCGCATGAAGAACCTGTTCTCAGAAAGGTATCTTGCTATTGAATCGACCACATTCTCCCAGTCTTGGAATTGCTGTATCACAAACGGCTCCCTAAGGTATATGGCAGCCTCTATAAGCTTTCTGCCACGCATGTGACTATAAAGGTATTTGAGCATATCCTCCTCGCTTATTTGGCCTATCCTCAATGGCGACACCAGCCCGGCGAGGGGCGAGCCTGAGCCAAGCATCTTGTTTGCAAGCCAGAGGGTAGAGGTAATAAGCACAAGCTCGCCTTTTATGCCATTGGCATGAAGGTAGTCTTGAAACGCGCCAGGAAGCCGATGAAATTCGTCAACTACTATCTTTTTGCTGCCAAGCAGTTCCTTGAAAAGGGCGAAGAAGCTCTCCCAGGTGTAGCTTTCTAGAGTGCCTTCGTCAAGCACAGTTGAATCCCTGTTGACGAAAAAGAATTTGTCATAGCGCGTAAAGTTTTTAATCAGGAAGCTTTTGCCTGTCTTGCGCCTTCCATAAACCATTTTCCACGGGCCTAAGCTCTCCAACTTAGCAAGGTCCGAAGGCCTCGGTATTATTATTTCGGACATTATTTTCACAAAAATAATTATCATGAAAATAATAAAAGCCTTTCTATAGATCCAGCTACAGCTTCGACCTTGCAGAAAGGAGTACAAGCCCTGCAAGTATTGCCATAGAA
>JBAMLQ010000006.1:0-1659 GCA_039793505.1 Candidatus Micrarchaeia archaeon | reverse complement strand
TCCACAAGGAAGGCAGTTGCCGAAGAAGCAGGAACTACACGGGTGGCATCATGACGACCAATCATAGCCATCCTGGAAGCCCACGACTTCAGTCGTGGGAGGATGTCACGCGAATGAATAGGCCCTTAAAATTCGTAAGCAGGGAAGGCATTGTTGCAGTCTTGATTAACAGGGGAAAGATCCTGTTGCTTAAGCGCAGAAATTTGTTTTTCTTAACGAATCCAGGCATATGGTTCTTCCTTACGGGAGCTATTGAAAGGGGTGAGACCTATTTAGACGCTGCCTACAGAGAAATAAAGGAAGAAACAGGAATAAGCAAGAAGGAGCTCAAGCCATTAGTCTCATTTGATGTGCATCTCTTTGACAAGGCAAGAGGAATCAAATGGCACAACAAGTGCTTTATCTTTTATTCTAAGACAAGAAAGGTAAAGTTAAATATAGAGAATTCAAAATTTATGTGGGCAAGCATGAAGGATATAGAAGAAGAGAAGAACTTTTCTAATATCTTTATAAATAGGCAGAGTGTTATTAATAGAATAAAAAGTGTTTTGAATGGAAATAAAAGAAAGGCTAAGCAAAATTTTCTCAAGCCTCAACATAGATATCGCAGTCATAATGAACAGCGAGTTCATTGATCCTAATTTTCATTATTTGACTGGATTCACCAGTGGAGTATTCGAAAGCAACATGCTTCTTGCGACAAAGAATGAGGTAACGCTGCTTACATCTGACCTTGAATACGCAACTGCGCTGTCGCAGAAAAAAGGTAATATGAAAATACTCAACGTGCTCTCAGACAAAGAAAAGTTTGAAGAGGAGATGTCAATTATAAAAGGAAAAAGGCTAGGAATAAATGGCAAATTCCTCAGCTATTCTGGCTATCAATTCATTGAAAAGTATAAGCCAAAGTCAGTTATAGACATTTCTGAAGCGCTTACAAAGGCGAGGATGATAAAAGATAATGAAGAGCTAAGGAATATACGAAAGGCAGTGTCGATAACAAAATTTGCAATACTAGAAGCGCAGAAATCACTTAAGGAAGGCATTACCGAGCTGGAGCTAGCAGCAAGGGTGGATTTTGCAATAAAATCTTTTGGCGCAAGTGGAAACTCATTTGACACAATTGTCGCATTTGGTGAGAATACCGCTTACCCGCACCACATGCCAGATTCTACTAAGCTCACTTATGGTGATTTGGTGCTTATAGACACCGGCGCCAAGTTCAACAATTACTGCGCGGATATTACTAGAACAATAGTATTCGGTGAGCAGGACAAAAAGTTCAAAGAGATGTTTGATTTGGTTAAATCTGCACAACTTATGGCGATCCACAAGCTTAAACCTGGTGCAGATTCATACAAAATAGGCAAAGAGGTAAGAAATTATATAGATACCTATGCAAATGGAAAATACAAGGGCAAATTTATACACGCCCTGGGACATGGGATAGGGCTTGAAGTCCACGATCACGCCATGTTCGGAAAAGGCCCTTCAAGGATCATTAAAAAAGGGATGACCATGGCTGTTGAGCCTGGTGTATATGTGGAAGGCTTGGGTGGCGTAAGGATAGAAGATGATGTTTTCATAGATAAAAATGGTTCTGTCGTTTTATAGGGGAGCTCTGCTAGCTTGGTTAGGCTTCCAGGTTCGGGACCTGGC
>JBAMLQ010000005.1:0-1672 GCA_039793505.1 Candidatus Micrarchaeia archaeon | reverse complement strand
ATGAGGGAAAGATGCTCAATGCCATAGAGCTCAATGCGAGCTTTTATAGGTTCCCTTTCCAAACCAGGTCAAGGGCTGGAGTGCAAAAGGCAATTCGCTTAGTTGTGTTATAAAGGTAAACTTTATTGTGTTTTCAAATAAAGATTGCACACGCATCATCGCAGTAGCCATTTCCACAGAGGAATTAGTTTTATTTTCTTGCCACTTTCTTTTATCTCGTTTTCATAATCCCAAGTTATGATAAATAAATTGTTGCACTTAAGCTCCTTGCTTGCGACTATAAGTGATTTTAATTCCCTTTCTTTTAATTCTGCCTTTTCAGAAGCGTAGGTGACTTGGATCAATTCTTTAACTTTATCTTTGTTTCTAAGTACGAAATCCACTTCTCTGCCCAAATAATCCTTCCAGTAATTTATCTCCATTGCTTTATCATAATAGCCTTTCCTTCTAAGCAGCTCTATTGCAACAAGATTTTCAATAAGCGCACTCTTTGATATGCGCAATGCTATTGCATTGGCCATGCCAGTATCTATTGCATATATCTTCTTTGGCGCCATAATACTCTCTTTCAGTTTGAAAGAAAATCTCTCCAACTTGAATACCAAATAAGCACTTTCCATGTAGCTTATCCAGTTTTGTACTGTGCTCTTGCCTTTTATACCTATTATTTTGCTCAGCTTGTTGTAGCTGATCTCATTGGAAATGTTAACAAGCAAGTATCTTGCAAGCTCGGAGAGCTTCGATTTAAGCTTTATATGGTATCTCTGGGCCACGTCCCTTTCTATAATGTCTTTGTATAGCTCTGCAAGAAACAGACTTCCATTCTTGATAGCAAGCGGAAAGCCACCTATGTGCAGGTATTCATCTAGCATAGAGATTATTCTAGATTTTTCAGTAGTAGAGAGGTTTGTTTCAATTCTTGTGCCTTTGTATGAAAGGAATTCCTTGAAGCTAAATGGAAGCAGCACATAATCAATGTGTCTACCTGTTAAGTATGTTGCAAGCTCTTTGCTCATCATCCTTGCATTGCTGCCGGTTATGAGTATCTTTTTTGAATCGACGAGCCTCGATATAAATCGCTCCCAGCCTTGCACTTCCTGTATCTCATCAAACACCAAAAGGTCTATGTTTCCTTTCAACCTGTAGATGGACTCAAGCACTTTGTTAAGCTCGCTAGAATCTATATTTATCCTTTCGTCGTTGAAGTTTATGTAGCCGCGATTCTCACCGCTTGTAAGTTGAAAAGCAAATACTGATTTTCCAGATCTTCTAGGCCCTGTTATTATATGTGCAACGCCCGTTTTCAATGAATTACTTGGAATCTCCAACTCTCGCTTGATGATGTCGTTGGCATGGAGTATTGTATTCATCTTTTCTTCTTGGTCCTTTATCACCATTATTAAATCTTCAACATTTGCCATAATCTATTGTTATACTTAACATATTTAAATCTTACCTTTACAAGAAGTAAGTTTTGCTTAATCTTACCTTTACAATTTTTTAGTCACGGCGGCGTGTAGCCTTGCCACCAGTTGCTTGTAAAAGTAACGCCGTTAGGCACGCCGTTGTTGCCGTTTCCAGAGTAATCATTTGCATTGCCGTTGAGTGGATACCATGCAACAAGGTGCTGCAAGTATGCCTATGTATGCCGTTTGAGCCATAAACAGAAAAG
>JBAMLQ010000004.1:0-1679 GCA_039793505.1 Candidatus Micrarchaeia archaeon | reverse complement strand
ATGCCTTTCGATACATGAATGCAATAGCCGTAGCAGCGGTTCGCTCTCATCCCACCTCTAAAGAGTGTGGGATTTCCCGCTCACGTTGTTAAATTTCCTGCACTTTCGCTGAAAATTAAGAACATGCTATCTCTTTGCCAGGCTGATCCAGACCTTGCACTCGTTGCCATAGAACCTGCAGAACCTGCATTTCCACGCCTCTTCCTTGCTGACAGGCTGCGCCTCCCTCTCGCCGTTCCAGTAGCCCATTGCATATATAAGCAATTTCTCTACCTCTTCCTTGCTGTATGAGAATGAAATCGTTGACGACTCCCTGCCCGTGAACCTGTCTATATACCTTACCCTTACTGTATTGCTTATCCTTGGAAGCGATTTTATCTCGTCGAACATGAGCCTGTAGACCTTCTCAAGGCTTAATAGGCTTTTTTCTATGCCAAGTGCCTCTGCTTCGCTTACAAACTTCTCTGAGATGGGCTTCATGCCCTTGATATATGTTGTATAAAAATTGTCGTAGCTGTATGACCCATCTTTTATATCTTCAAGCATCTTTTTGTATAGGAGCACTTGGATCTTGTGGGGCCTTGTCATAGGCTCTGTAAGCTCCTTGCTAGAGGCCTTTGTCTTAGTTTCTATTACAAAAACCTCATCCTCTTTTAGCCTGAGCTCGTCTATCTTTCCGTTTAGCTTGTATCCGTTTATTGAGCCGTAGATTCTTATCTCTCTTCCTATACCGCTCTTCTTCAGGCTCTTGAGTGCCATATAATTTTCATAGCCTGCCTTGTAGAAAAAGTCGCTGTATGTTATGGGCTCGATCTCCAACGGCACATAGACCTCTGCCTGCAGCTCCTCGTGCTGCTTCGCGCCTTCTGCCATCGCTTTTGTATACTGCTTGCCATAAAGATAATTTAGTTCCATCTGCTTCTCGCACCAGTACTGGCTAGCTATGTCGGTGACAAGTATGCTGTTCTTTCCCAGTTTGGCAAGCACGCTTTTCTTTTCCTTTCCCTCCAATCAGACCGCCTATCAATCTTCATCGCAAAGCTCAGCGATCACCTTTCTCATCACGCTTATCTCTTTGCAATGAATTATTAAATACCTTTTTAGTACTAGATAAATAGCTTAGAATGTTGATGGCATGAGAATCTCAGATTTCGAGCTGTTCATATTTGACTTCGACGGCACGCTGAGCAAGCCGACCCTTTTGGTAAGCTTGCTTAGATATTTCAAAAGGAGATACAATGTGGATTTCATACTCTCGCACAGCGAGCTCTTCACTTCAGCAAAGGAGCCGGAGATAAGCGGAAGCAAGGCTGAGAGGGAGGAGAGCTTCTACAGCAAGCTATACAGCCTCTATTCGTTCTTTTTCAAGCCGAAGATAAAAAGGAATGCGGTGGAGATTCTTGAGGGCCTCAAGAAAAGGAACAAGAAGATTGCACTTTTTAGCGATGGGAAAGAAGACATCAAAAGAAAGGAGCTTGCGATGCTGGGGCTCGAGAAGTATTTTGACATCGTGCTTGCTGCAGATGCCATAAAAATCTTCAAGCCTAATCCAATGCCGCTTCTCCTTATTGCAAAGAACATGCATGTTCCAATAAGCAAGTCGATTTATATAGGCGATATGGCGGTAGACATTCTCACGGCCAAGTTTGCAAAGATGAGCTCCTGCGCTGTTGGCGATG
>JBAMLQ010000003.1:0-14426 GCA_039793505.1 Candidatus Micrarchaeia archaeon | reverse complement strand
AAAACCCCCAAAGTTGAAGGAAGGAGACGAGATTAGGGTAGTAGCTCCGGCTTGGGCTCCAGACATAAAAGATCTTTCGAAAGGCATAGAGATACTCAGGCATATGGGCTTCAAGGTAAGCCTTGGCAAGAACATCAAAAGGCTTGCACAGGTTTATTATCTATCGGCCCCAGACAAGGATAGAGCAAGCGAACTCATCGATGCTTTCAAAGATGATAGTGTCGATGCTATATTTTGCGGAGGAGGCGGATATGGCTCGATGAGGATACTGCCATACCTAGATTTTGACTTGATAAAAGAGCATCCTAAGATATTCCTTGGTTACAGTGATATTACAGCCTTGCATGTTGCTATAAACAACTTTGCACATCTTGTTACATTCCATGGACCGATGCCAGGGCCTGATGTTGATGAGATGAAAAAACCTACATACAAGAACTTCATAGAGGTACTGAAAGGAGATAACAAAGATATTAACCCACCCCAAGGAAGGATAATAAAATATGTTATAAGCGGCAAGGCAACAGGGATAAGCATGGGTACCAACTTCTCGCTTGTGGCTTCGCTTGTAGGGACAAAATACCTGGAGGAGGCTAAGGAAAGGATCCTCTTTCTTGAGGATGTGAGCACAACAGTCTGGGATATAGACCGTTATTTTGCAACATTAAAGCTTGCAGGATTACTTGATGACTTTGAAGGATTTGTGTTTGGCGACTTTACAGACATACCAAAGACTGAAGATGCAATGCCTGTAATGGAAGAGATTGTAGAATATCATATGGCCAATGCCAACAAGCCTTCTCTCTACGGCATGCCTTTTGGCCACGGCGATGAGCAGATGCTCATACCACTAAACGCAAAGATAAAAATGCAGACAGAACAGCCTTACCTAGAACTCCTAGAGGATGTTGTAAATTAGTTAGATAGAATCTATCTTGCCGTCCTTGTACTTTTCATCCCTATCTTCTTTTTTTCCTTCATCCTGTGGCGATTTTCCTACAGAAAGCTTTACACCTCCATTTGGATCTCTTGTTATTGTTATGTCAAGGTTGTCGCTCCCGAGCATCTTCCTCAGCTCGTCATATGTATAGGAGCCTATGTCTTTGCCCTCTTCAATGCTCTTGCTCTTTAATATCTCAGCCCTTTTTTGCATAATTGCTTTCCTTTCTATCACGTTATATAGTATTGATAGGTTAGGCTTCTCAGCATCGTATATATCCTCAATCCCAAGCTCTATAGGCTTGTAGCCCTCGCTCTGGTATATGAATGGCAACACAGCCTCGAATTCTTCTTGTAAGCCCTCAACAACCTTTTTTACAGCTTCGCTTTTGCCTGCGATTATGAAATCGTCGCTGTCTAGGAATCCGACAAATGCTTCACCCTTTACTTCCTTCACTTTGTCTTGAAGGAGCTGCGAAACAAGCCTTAATATCGTTATTCCTGCATTTGCGCCAAATGTTACTGCAAATCCCGCCAAGCCATTTACCTTTATCCTGCCAATTTCGTAGTCACTCTGGAGGGCCTTTTCTACCGCTTCTGAGATTTTGTCTTCGTTTGGCAAGTCTATCAGAGGATCAAACCTCCTCCCTTTCTTCTTCAAAAAGATCGTTACAAGGCTTCTGAGCTCGTCAGGGTCAAAAGGCTTCTTTATGTAATAATCAGCGCCATATTTTATGCCTTTAAATCTATTTGAAGTCGCGTCCATGGCGCTTACTATTATTACTATAATGTCTTTCAATGCAGGGTCTTTTTTAACCTTTTGGCAAATTTCAAGCCCATCGACTCCGGGAAGCATCAGGTCAAGTATTATCAGATCGGGCTTCTCTTTCTGGATCATCGCAAGTGCTTCACTGCCATCATATGCATTCCTTATCTCAAAACCCTTGCCTACAGAAAGAGTCATGAGCTTGTTTATATTTTTGTCATCTTCTACAATCAGTATCTTTCTTAGATTGGGCTCTTCCTGAAGTATGTAATAAGTCAGTACCCCACCACTTCTCCTTGAGGCTATGATGTTCGCACTCTCAAGCTCCTGCAAGGCCTTCTTGAGCTCTTCTTCGTTCGCGCCCTTTGAAGCGGCGAGATTATACAGGTCACTATACGTGACCTGCTGCCTCTCATTTATCAAAGAGATAAGTTCTGATTTTAAGTCTCCATCCATGCGATCGCCTTACTCTTAATGTGGATGGAAAATATAATATTCTTTTGCATTATTTTGATTAAGAAGATAACATACCACAAAAGAAATGAATCTTGTATTAAAACATGGCATTCATCAAAAGAGCTGTTGCTAAAGTATATATACTTTATCTTGCACATTTATTTTGGATAAGTTTAGCGCCAGAATGGTTGCATGACACCCACCTACAGAGGAGGAAAGAAAATAAATTACAGATTGCCGATACTTATTGTAGTTGCTATATTGATAATCGTTGCTATTGCAGCCATGTTTGTTAGCATTCATCAAAATGTTTATACGATAGCTTTACATACATCTATCACATTGGCCCAAAACAGCAGTATAATTTACAAATTCCAGTACAGCCCAAATACATTTATACTTTATCTGAAGAATTCGACAGGTAGTGGAGCAACATTTTATATAACAAAGCACCCTGTGTTGGCTTATCCGGTTGTATCTATTTATCTCGCTTTAAACAGCTCTGCCAATATTAGTAGCTCGGGCTCAGGTCCTGCAGATTTGCATATTTATTTGTATTCTTCAAGCCCAAAGGGTGTTGAAGTCGATTTAACGCCGATAGATCCGCAACTTGGAATAAAGATGAGCGGAGTTACAAGTGTAATACAACCGACGCAATTCAGCGAAAAGATGCTTTATACAGGCCAGGTAAGAATAATCTCAACTACCTCAACTACAAGTTCTACAACAATTACAACTACAACGATAAACCAATCTAAAGTAATACCTTTGCAGGAGATTATGAATTTTGTCAACACCACCTCTCCAGCAATTCTTATGAACAATTTCAACCAGCTCTATCAAAGGGATAGGATTTGCAATGCCAGCATATACAATGCAACCTTCCAGACGCTGGAGAAGATGCCTGCCACTGGCCCCAATTCGTTCTACAATGTAAGCCCTTCTGTGCCTAGAAACATAAACTTTACCGTTTCGAAGATAAACAATTCGACATACGTTGTTGAATATTATGGGATTACTCCTTCGAAGGCTTATACAGGCAAACTGCTGAGCATGAAAATCAGCCTGACACCGCAGCCGTCAATTCTGAATGTTACATTTGAAGGTATTTTTGAGAATATGAACCTTACGCAAGTCACAAAGATTTATACGTTCCAGAGCAGCATACAAAACTTCTGCGGAGCGTATATGCCTTATATACCGACCAGTTAGGAGGTTAGGAGTTACCAGAAACATTTTCCTTTTTCTTTCTCAGGTCTATTGGTACGGTGAACCAGAATGTACTTCCCTTTCCCAGTTCCGAGTTGACTCCTATTCTGCCCTTGTGGAGCGCTATGATCTCTTTAGTAATTGAAAGCCCAAGGCCCGTGCCCGCCCCTTCCTGCTTTGTCAATCCTTTTCTTGGCACTTGGTAAAACTTCTTGAAGAGCTTCCTCTGGTCTTCCTTGCTTATGCCTACACCTGTATCGCTCACTTCGACTCTTATATTCTTTCCTTTTCTGTATATTTTTACGCTTATTCCGCCGTGCTCAGTAAACTTGATCGCGTTATTTATAAGGTTCACAAAGACCTGTATAAGTCTGTTTGGGTCTGCTATAATCTCTGGCACATTGTAATCTACGTTCCAAGAGAACATTAGCCCTTTGTTCGTTGCCACCTCTTCGAGAGCTTTTATGCTTGGATTCTCCCTCAGCTTTGAAAGGTTCACCTCCTGCAGATCGAGCTTTATCTTTCCTGAAGAAAGCTTTGCAACATCAAGTATCTGCTGTATGAGCTGCATGAGCCTCTCGCTCTCATCTAGTATTATTTTTACATACTCTTTCTGCTCTTCGTTGAGCTCACCAAACTCTCCTTTTTGAAGCAACGAAGAAAAGCCTTTTATGTTTGTAATAGGCGTTTTAAGCTCATGCGAAATATTATATATGAACTGTGTCTTTAGGTCGCTCTCCCCTTTGAACCTTTCCTCATTTCTTTTTGATTCAGCAAGCATATCTTCTAGCTCCTCCACTCTTCTCTTTGTAAGGAGCTCCCTGCCCATTATGATAAAGCCGGAAAGCTTGCCAGACTGGTCGACAATCTTGCTGATGCTCTGGTAGCAAGGGACTAGAGTATTGTCCTTTGCCACTATATTGCCAAAAACGTTTGACGCATCTCCTTCCTTAATTGCTATTCCTATGGCCTTTTTCAGGCTCTCCTTTCCTTCGCCGTCATAAAGCGAGAATATCTCTGCACCCTTTACCTCTTCGCTCTTGTATCCTAGAATCTGCTCAGCGCTTTTATTAAGCTCCTTCAGATAGCCAAGCTCGTCGATCACAATAATCATGTCGCTTGTAGATTGGAGCAGCCTGTTGAAGTTATTGCCCAGATTTTGGGTATATCTTTCGAGCTTGTTGTCAGATGCCAAGCCTATGAAGCCATCCTTTGTCTTCTTGAGGACAAGCCTTATTTCAGCGGCGACGCCGTTCCCCATATTCAGCGTAAATGAATCAGCAAAGGCCTCTTTTTGTAGATCCGCATTAAACTTATCCTTTTCTACCACGATGTCGACTAGCTTTCTCCCTACAAGAATATTTGCCTGTTGTATTACTTTCTCTGCGTTTTCGCTGAGCCAGAGTATTTTTGTCTCGCTGTCGGCCTTGAGGAGAAACTCAATGTTACTTTCAGAAACGGCAGAAAGCTTCTCATTAAGATCCTTTTTCTCAGTTGTTTCCAAAAACGCAGCGTGCATCAGCCTATTGCTTATCATATTGCTCGTTACATCGAATATTCTTCCATTAATGGAATATACTTCGGCTGTTATGCCCTTGCTTAGAATTGCAAGCATATTGCCATCGATATTGAAAAATTCCTTTATATTTCTCCCTATAAATTCAAGAGAACTTTTTGAAAAGATGTTAAGCATGCTTTTGTTTGCCTTTACTATCTTGCCATCTGTCTCAACGAGCATTTGCGGCACTATAGTCTCAAACGATGCATCAAAGTATTTTGCCAGATTTTTAGACCTTTCTCTCTCAGATCTGCTAAGCCACTGGTGGCCAAAGATGTAAACTCCAAGAGAGAGTGCATTTAGTAGATCTTGGCTGAATTTCTCATCCTCTTTTGAAAGCACTTCAAAAATTCCTATCGCCTTGCCATCGGCAGATATCGGAAATATCGCTATGCTTTTGAATCCGGAGTTATAGTAGTTTATAAGCTCAGGAAACGCTGAGTAGCTGCTCAGCCTATTGTCAAGGTATACCTTGCCCGTGTTTATTACATATTCTTCTGAGGGAGTTATGCCTTCACGCTGCGGGTTTATCTCCTTCACCAAGATTTCGTCGAATCCGAAAACATTTTTTACGTTTTCAATAAACTTTCCTTTAAGCTCCTTCTGCTCAGGCCATGTTCTCCCGAGCTCTATCGTATCGAACAAGAATTTTAGCACAGCGGCATTATCCAGCATCAAATAACCTTATCTTTATTTTCCAACAGTTTATTAATATTTAGATTATTTAAATCTTAAGCGAGATTATGAAAGTCAACAAAGTCTTTGAAAATGTATTCAAAGTAGACTCAAGGCTTGCTACACAGAACCTTGTGCCTGGAGAGAAGGTCTACGGAGAGGAGCTTGTTTATGTAGAAGGAATAGAGTATAGGATGTGGAACCCGTACAGGAGCAAGCTTGCGGCTGCAATACTTAATGGCCTAAAGGAGTTCCATATCAAAGAGGGAAGCAGCGTACTCTATCTTGGTGCTGCAAATGGTACCACATGCAGCCATGTAAGCGATATAATAGGCAAAAAAGGAATAATATTTTGCATTGAGATATCTGAGAGAAGCATGCGCGATCTTGTAAAGGTTTGCGAGAAAAGGGAGAACATGCTCCCCATACTTGCAGATGCAAGGAACGTAGAACAATATGAAAAGGATGCCGGAGAAGTGGATATTATTTATGAGGATGTCTCCTCTAGGGACCAGGCCGAGATACTTTTAGCGAATAGCAATCTCCTCAAGAGAAAGGGATATGCTTATGTTGCGATAAAATCCCAGAGCATAGATACTGCAAGGAAGCCTAGTGAGGTTTACGAAGAGTTTATTGACAAGATTAGCAGCAGGTTCAAAGTCCTTGAAAGTATAAAGCTTGAGCCATTCCACAAGAAGCACCTCTTTGTAGTGCTGGAAAAGATATAAATCTAAATGTAGATATTTTAGAGATTGATATGCCTGCCAAGAATGAAAAAACAACACAGCAAGCCCAGAAAGTAGAGTATGCATGCGCTTTTTGTGGCAACATATTTTATTCATATGGAACAACTGGTGCGATATGCCCATTTTGCCACCAGTTTACAGAAAGTTCCAGCAAAGAGCTGGAATCCGATTCGTTCTTCATTGAGCTAAGGGATGCAAACGCAAGCATATCGCAGATGAAGGAGATCGACTTGGCAGAGATAACAAGCAAGGCGGTTGCAAAAAATGACCCACGCTATTTGTATGGCGCAGCTATGTTAAATCTTAGACTATCAGACATTAAGCACAGGAACAAGAATTATAGACTTGGAGGTTTCATGGAAGAGAATGCTAAAGAAGAAGAGGAAGCACATGCCCTCTACTCGACAGCCAAGGCACTTCTTTTTGATACGATAGATCTCTGCAAAAAGAATGAAGCAAGCGATCCTAAACTCTATTATCTTGAATTCATCTCGAGGGCAAGCCTCAACGACCTCCACGGCATGGATATGAGTATAGAGATGGTCAGGAAAAATGAAAAGGAAAGAAACGTGGCCGAATTTGCAGAGATGCTCTATGCCATTGCTTCTAATGACAAAAGAGCAGAAGGATATATAAAGAATGTAATAAGCTTGGGCGAGATTGCGGCCTATCTTGAGCTAGGAAGATTCTACGCAAAGGAGGGAAAGCTCAGAGAAGCTAAGAATATCCTTTCACAGCTTGCAAGCAACGGTATTGCAATGCCAAGCTCCCAGATTCTCCTTGAGAAGGTAAATAAGCTTCTTGAGGATTAGCCTTTTGCAACTCCTATCGGCACATTTCTTGAAACAATTTTTGAAAGGCCAGCCCTTTCAACCACACCAACGACAGAATCGACATTCTTATACGCCCACTCTGCCTCTTCGCTTATCAATTTTTTTGTTCTTACTCTTATCTCGATTCCTTTACTTTCGAGCGAGCTGAAGGTCTTTGAAGCAGGAATCTTCCTTACCGCCTCGTGCCTTGACATGACCCTGCCGGAGCCGTGGCATGTTGAGCCAAAGGTTTCTTCCATAGCGCCGTCAAGGCCTGCAAGCACGTAGCTAGCTGTGCCCATGCTTCCAGGTATTAAAACAGGCTGCCCTATGCTTCTGTACTTTTTGGGTATTTCTTCACTTCCCTTTGCAAAAGCCCTCGTTGCCCCTTTCCTGTGCACATATACCTTTACCCTTTTGCCTTCGAAATTATGCTCTTCAAGCTTTGCTATGTTGTGGGCAACATCATACAATATTTCCATGCCAAGTGCATCTGAACTTTTTCCGAAAGTCTCTTCAAAACTTTTCCTTATCGAATTTGTTATAATCTGTCTATTGGCAAATGCATAGTTCACGGCACACCCCATTGCATCTAGGTAATCATCTGCCTCCTTACTTCCTATCTCGGCATAGCTCAATTCTGGATCTATTATTTTTATTCCGTGGTTTCTTTGATACTCTACAAGAACTTTAAGATAATCACTGCATATCTGATGGCCAAAGCCTCTTGAGCCCGTATGCACCATCACTACTACCTGACCTTCGAACAAGCCATAGACATTAGCCTTCTCTTCGTCAAAAATTTTCTCCACTTTTTGGACTTCGAGGAAGTGGTTTCCAGCGCCTAGCGTGCCGAGCTCTTCAAGCCCCCTCGACTTCGCCATGCTGCTTACCTTTGAAAAATCTGCCCTTTTCATGCGGCCATTCTCTTCCAAAACATCCAAGTCCTCATTGAGGCCAAAGCCCTTCTCAATTGCATATGCAGCTCCTTCTTCAGCAATTCTCTCTAAGTCAGTCTTTGAAAAACCGAGCTTTATCCTGCTACCCACACCACTTGGCACATTGACAAAAAGCCTGTCCATCAGCTGCTTGAGCTTGGGCCTTGCTTCTTCCTCTGTAAGATTTGTTTTTATTAGCCTTACTCCACAATTTATATCAAAGCCTATTGCACCTGGCGAGATTATACCATTGTTGGCATCAAATGCTACCACACCACCAACAGGAAATCCGTAGCCTTCATGCATGTCAGGCATAAGCATTATATTCCCGACTATTCCAGGAAGCGTAGAAGCATTTATGGCCTGCTGAAGCGTCCTATCCTTCTTAACGGCGTTTAACATTTCCTCGGTAGAATAAAGAACAACGCCTGTTTTCATGCCAATGCTTTCATCTTTTTCTATCCCAAATTTTACTTCAGAGAGTTTTTTTATTATATATTCGGCCACATGCTCACCATTTTTATAGACAAAACTAAAGAAAATATTAAAAATAACAAAAACTAACTTCTATAGGTTTATTTATACTACAGTTATATTGCAGTGAAAACAAATAAATATGAGAATGATGCAATATTTTCACAGTTGAAAGGTTTTTATATAAAATGTTTATAATTAA
Organism: Candidatus Micrarchaeia archaeon; assembly: GCA_039793505.1. GTDB lineage: Archaea > Micrarchaeota > Micrarchaeia > Micrarchaeales > CABMGC01 > JAGDYD01. The sequence goes on along the minus strand of JBAMLQ010000003.1, from coordinate 5,651 downwards.
TAGTGCTGCAGGGGTGGCGGAGTCTGGTCAAACGCGGTAGACTCAAGATCTACTGGCTTAGGCCTGCAGGAGTTCAATATTTTTGAACAAATCTCCTCCCCTGCACATCTGGGTGGTTAAATGGCAAAGGTTTCAAATTCTAGAAAAAATGTGAAGGCAAAAAAACAGGCGCAGAAGAGCGCACACGCAAAAAGGGGAAGCATTATTGACAAGATAAAGCATGCGAAGATAAGGGAAAGTGTTATGTTTGATCTTCCACATTATCCGCAGACAGAAGAATTTACGAGCTCTGCTGCATGCGCAATGATGGTGCTCAAGTATATAGATCCAGAATTCAAATTGAGGAAGGAGCATGAGTATGAGATATGGCAGGAAGCTGTTAATGGCAGCGTTTGGCACGGCTCAAGATACGGCCTTGCCTATGCTCTTGCAAAACGCGGAGCAAAGACCGGAATAATAAGCAACATGAAGGACGAAGGCTACGAGAAGAAGCTTGCTGTATACGAGAATATAAACCTAGATACCCTAACTGCATCTTTCAACGAAATAAGGGAAAAGGCAAGAAGCATGAATATAGAGGAGGAGATTGCCCCAGTAAGCCTTATCACGGTAAAGAAAGCACTTTCTTCAAAGCATATACCAATTGTACTGATAGACGGAAAGATTATTAACCCCTATTTGGAATCCTCTCCACACTGGGTTGTCGTAAAGGGTTATGACAAGGATACTTTCTATATAAATGATCCTTACTCAGACAGCACTATAACTATAGACCCGGATGCCTTCAAACAGGCAATAGGCTATGACAATAACCATACGATGATTATTGTCGATACAAAGCAGAAATAAGAAAAATTAAAAAGTGGGGAAAACAAAAAATAAAGGGTAGAATTGAAGTCAGCGGCTTCTCTCTTTTTGCCTCAGACTTTTACTATTTTTTCTTTCAGCATTCCCTTTACTAGGCTTTTTATTATTTTGCTCCTGATTCCTTCAATTTCTTGCTTGTATTCACTCTTTATTCTTTCTCTTGTTTGCGAAGTCATGTTGTCGTAGCAGTCTATGCAGATGTATCTTTTTGCCACTATCCCATTTTTCACGTATATGTCCTGGTCCTGCACCATTTGCGGCGGCATTATCTTTACTTCGCCGTTCCTGAATCTCCTGTCGCAGACCATGCAGGTATTCTCTGCGATGTATGCAAGGTCCTTTTCCTCTGCACTCTTGGTGTCGTAGATTTTTCCATCAGCTGCGCAGTATTTGCTTGCGATCGCCTCTGCGATCTTGCCGCTACAGCCACTTTTATCTATTCCCCCAATCTCGTCTTCCATCTTCCCCACTCTCGAGCCTTCGCTCTACGATTTGAATTATAACTAAACTCATATTTATTTGTTGCGGTCATAATATTGTTGATTTCATGCTCTATGTACTCTCGATAGGTGGAAACGCTCTCGACGAAAAAATGAGAAGCCTTAAGCATGCGCTGCCAGCGATCAGGACGCTTGCAAAGAAGGGCAAAGTAATAATAACTCATGGAAACGGCCCGCAGGTAGGCGAGCTGGCAGAGATTGAACACCTTTCTCTCTCATTGCTTACTGCACAAACAGAGGCTGAGATAGGATATGCGATAAAGAAAGAGATAAGGAACAGCTTGGGCTTGGACTCGGAAGTACTGCTTACCGATGTACTCGTAGACAAAAGTGACAAGGCATTTTCAAATCCTACAAAGCCTATAGGGAGATATTATACTGCCGGAGAGCTTCCAGAGCTTAAAAAGAAGGGCCTAAGATTTGGCAAATTTGAAAAAGGATACAGGAGAATAGTCCCAAGCCCCAAGCCGATGAGAATTCTCAATCTTGACACTCTTAAAAAGCTTTTAGATGCTGGTATAGTCATTGCCGGTGGAGGAGGGGGCATACCTATAGAAAAAACAAAAGACGGCATAGAATTTGTAGAGGCTGTTATAGACAAGGATTATACAACGACACTGATAGCAAAGGAGATGAATGCCGATGCGATGTTCATACTCACAAATGTTGATGGTGCCTATCTTAATTACGAAAGAAAGGGCCAGAGGCTCCTGAAAAACACAAATCCAAAGGAGCTCAGAAAGTACCTCGCTATGGGTGAGTTTTGGGAGGGCTCTATGAAACCAAAGATAGAGGCAAGCATAGAATTTGTAGAAAAAAGCAAAAAGGTTGCTGTGATAGGAAACTTAAGGAAGGCGAGCGAAGCAATAATGCTAAAGGGTTGTACGGTCATAAGGCCTTAGCCCTTGCTAACTTCCTTGATTGCTTCTACAACGTCGCTTATTGAGAAGTTGCCCTTTAGGCTATTTTTGTCTGTGTGGCTCAGCCCAACCACGAAACCCCTCTCAAGAAGCTTGCTTGCCACTTCTTTCCTGCTCACAGAGCCTATATGCATGTATTTTGTTATTTTTGGCAATGAAAAGAAGAAAGGAAAATCCGGCTCATCATAAATTTTTTGCAGCACCGAAAACATCTCTGCATCATATTCTTTGCTGTAATTCTCAATCACCTTTTTGACAGTTTCTTTGTTTGACAAATGGCCGAGCCAGATTGGGCCATAAAGCTGCATTTCTTTTCCACAGTAATCGCATTTCCTTCCTTCGAGCGATTCTAGCCTTATAGGCTTGAAGTTCTTGCAATTGCTGCAATGCAAGAGGTAGCCACACCTCTTTAATGAATCAAGTGCCTCTTTTGCCCCCTTCTTCAGTTTCACAAATATCCTCATATAGTGCATGTTTGATATAGCCATATCAATTTCCACGCCGAAATTGAACTGCGCCGCATTCCTTGCTATAAAGCATGCAAGTATCCTGAGCCCAAACTCATGCGAAAGCTCATTGTGTATTGGATTTGCAAAGTATTCCTTGAGGCATGCGCTTGCATGAGCTCCGCAGAGAACGGCAGTGTCGGTTCCCGTAACCATAAGCGAAGTCCCACCTTTTGATATTTTCATCAGGTCAAAAACATACGGAGCTGCTGACCCAAAAGGGTCAAGATCTACAAAATCAAATGCTTCATCGTATGAATTTGCAAATTCCTGTATGCTTTTGTTCAGAACGGTACACTCTATCCCATTAAGGTTCGTATTGTGCACAACATTAGAATATGCTCTCTTGTTTATTTCGAGAAATGTAACATTTTTTATCCCTGATTCAAGGTAGTATCTTATTCCCCTTATTCCTGTGGCGCTTGTAGAATCTAGAAGTGAGCTTTCACTCTTTGCATTCGACTTTACATAGGCCACAGAAAGGTCTCTCAGGCCCTTCATCTTTGGGTTATAAAATACGCCGTCGAACACCTCGATGTTTGCCTTGCCTTCAAACATTGTACCACTAATCTATTTTCAAAAGCTTGAGGAGTGAATCAAGAAGGCCATGCGCATATGAAATGCTTGCAAATGCGGTATAGTAGTCTTTCTTCTCAAGCCAGGCTTTTGAATCGCCGGCATACATCTTTGCCAGTTCGAAAATGCTGCGAAGATCATCGTAGCTTATTTCAGGCTTGCCCTCAAAGCCCTCAAACTTTTTAACAGAATCGGAGAACTTCTCTATATCCTTCTCTATCCTTTCCTCAACATCCATAAAATGCACCAATTTATTTTTTTCTTCAACTAATATAAGTGTTATTATGAAAAGGAAAAAGCTTATTGTTGCGATTATGGGCACGCCGGGTGTTGGGAAAACAACATTTGCAAGAAAGCTCAGCAAAAAGCTAGGTGCAGAGCTGATATCTGCAAATGAGGTAGTAAACAAATACAGGCTTTATTCTGGCTTAGACAAGTTCAACACAAAAATAGTCAAGATGAAAGAGCTTGAAAAGAAGATAAATGAGCTTGTAAGAGGAGACGGCAAATTTGTCGTGGAAGGGCATCTTCTTTCTGATATAAAAATCAAAGACGCAATTGCGATTGTGCTTAGAGAGCATCTTAACGTTCTTTGGAAAAGGCTGAAAGAAAGAGGCTATGCAAAGGAAAAAATTATGGAGAATATAACAAGTGAAGCTACAGATTATTCGGGCATAGCCGCAGAAAAAAACTACAAAAGGGTGTATGAATTTCTCTCAAGCGACAGAAGGCTTATGAAAAAGGTCCTCGCCGCAATAGAAGGAAAAGAAAGAAGCGAAGACATTGAGCTCTTGGAAGAACTTCTTCCATTTATAAAGAAGTAGTTTCAAGCAGCGCAGCATAGGAGTCTTCTGCATACCTTTTTGGTATTTTATCGAATATTTTTGCATCTTTCATCTTTATGTCGCTGCTTGAATTAAGCTCTTTTCTCTTCATCAGTTTACTGAATATTTCAAGATAATGTCCTCTCTTATCTATACTGTACAATATGCTTTCTTTGACAAAAAGACCAAACGAATTCCTATGCTTCTTTATGAAACTGCCAGAATATTCGCCTGCAAATACGTCTGGCCCTTTTGCAAGCTTTGAGCGCGAAAGATCATTTGGCAAATAATACAGCAGGAAGCCCTGCCTTCCCTTAACCCATACATTATAAAGATAAACACTGAGCCCATTCTTCTCCACCATACTTATTATTATCCTCCCCGCCTTGTCAAGCTGAGGCCATATTATATCTTCACTCTTGTTTGGAACTCCAACGACTATCAAAACAGGCCTAAGTCCACTTTCCTTCTCGAAATTCTTTATGAGTCTTGGGGCATCTTCGCTTGAGAATCCTTTCTTATAAAAGAGATCAAGCCTCGGATTTTCTATGAGCTCCCTCGCAACGAGTACGAACTTGGCAAGCGATTCTATGGAGAGGCCTGCTGCGACATTCCTGTTCTTGTCTACCGGGTCTATAACGACAAACCTGGAATTGAATCTTTTTGCAAGCGCTTCGTCATGGAAAACCTTTTTCTCATCAGGTATTATAGCCATTGGGAGCTTGAATTTTGGAGCCTCTTCAAGAAGCTTTGTAAGAGAGCCAAAGGTAAGAACAAGCAGCTCGCAGAGATAGCCTGAAAAGCCCTTTACTGTAACCTCAGCACCATATATATTGTGCTGCTTAAGAAGGAACTTCAATACCCTAATATCATCCCTCTGCCTGTCGGTAAGGTGTTCGTTAAGATAATCTGTATGCAAAGGGCTTCTGTCCACTGTCGTGCCCATCTCTTCTATGTTGCTTATCTTGTACGCAGGGACTATGTCTATCTTTAAATTTATGTCATTTAAATAGAGTCTTGTATAAGGGTGTTCTGCGTATTTTATCTCATAGCTCTCATTTTTCTTCTTGTCTATTATCCTCTTCGCATAATCTAAGCCGAGCCTTTCGAGCTCTTCCTCGCTGTATTTCTTGCTAAACAGCATAAAAATATCTATATCTGAATCTCCTGAAAGATTCGTGCTTCTGGCTATCGAGCCGACAACTCTAAGCTCGACATCCTTTGGTACTACCTCCTTTAGCCTAGAAATAATCTCATTCGCATGGGCAATCGTGCTCTTTATCTCGAGCTCATCCGGCTTAATTTCCTTGAGCACATGCTCGAATATTTGCTTGAGCTTCTTCTCTTTCGCAGGATCCATGCTTCCACAATAGCTTATAAAATTATAAAGCTTAAAAGATAATAGGATGGGCTCGTGGCTCAGTAGCAGAGCGTCCGCTTCGCAAGCGGAAGGTCGCG
>JBAMLQ010000002.1:0-1810 GCA_039793505.1 Candidatus Micrarchaeia archaeon | reverse complement strand
GTCGAAAACAAAAAAATTTAAAAATGGATATAAAAATAAAAAAACAGAAATCAGCTAAGCGTCATTTCTATCTGCACTGTGTCTGGAACTGGTATTCTTGTCACTTGCCTAAGCGCCTGCTCGCTGCCATCTATTTCTACGATCCACTTGTGGATGCGCATCTCCCAGTGCTCGAAAGTATGGCTTCCGTCGCCGCATGGCGTTTTCCTTGTTGTTACTCTCATGACCCTTGTGGGCAGAGGAATAGGGCCCTTGTACTTTATGTTAAGGGCCTTTGCAATCTCTATAATCTGGTTAGCGATGCTCTTCACGTCATTTGCATTCCTGCTTATTAGCTTTATTCTGGCCACTGGCATGCAATTACTCTTTCTTTACAACATCTAGCACTACTCCTGCAGCGACTGTCTGGCCCATGTCCCTTATAGCGAACCTTCCTAGCTGAGGAATTTCACTGTACTTTTCTATTACAACAGGCTTTGTTGGCCTTATCTTTACTATTGCAATATCGCCGTTCTTTATGAACTGTGGATTCTTCTCAAGCGTTTGACCTGTCTTTGGATCTTTCTTTTCAAGTATTTCTGTTATTGTTGCTGCAACCTGTGCTGTGTGTATATGGAATACAGGCGTGTAGCCAGGGGCGATTGCTGTCGGGTGGTTTATTACTACTATCTGCGCTGTAAATTCTTGGACTACTGTTGGAGGATTGCTTGCAGGACCAACAACGTCTCCCCTCTTAATGTCTTTCTTGTCTACTCCCTTTATGTTAAATCCTATGTTGTCTCCAGGTTCAGCTTTCTGGAGTTGCTGGTGGTGCATCTCTATGCTCTTTACTTCTGTCTTTATTCCTGGAGGCATTATTATTATCATGTCGCCTGGCTTCATTACACCAGTTTCTACCCTGCCGACTGGCACAGTGCCAAACCCAGATATGCTGTAAACGTCTTGTATAGGAAGCCTTAGCGGCTTGTCTGTCGGCTTAGCTGGCACCTGGAATGTATCAAGCGCCTCTAGCAAAGTAGGACCGCTATACCATGACATCTTATCTGATTTTGTCGCTACATTGTCTCCAGCGAGTGCTGAATAAGGAACCACTAGGATTTTGCTGGTATCATAGCCAACAGTCTTCAACAGGTTCGTTATGGAAGCCTTGACGTCTTCAAACTTTACTCTGTCGTAGTTCACAGCATCCATCTTGTTTATTCCTACTATAAGCTGGTTTATTCCCAGTACTTTGGCAAGGTAGGCATGCTCCTTTGTCTGAGCCTGCACGCCTTCGGCGCATGAAAGAACAAGAACAGCAGCATCGGCCTGACTTGCTCCGGTAATCATGTTCTTTACGAAGTCCCTGTGGCCAGGGGCATCAATTATTGTGAAGTAGTACTTTGGAGTCTGGAACTCCTTGTGCGCAATGTCTATAGTAATGCCTCTTTCCCTCTCTTCCTTAAGCTGGTCCATGACAAAAGCGAACTCGAATGTAGGCTTGTTGTACTTTGCAGCCTCCTCCTTCATCTTCTTCATGTCCTGCTCGCTTATCGCCTTTGTCTCATAAAGAAGCCTTCCTACTGTTGTTGACTTTCCATGGTCTATATGCCCTATGAAGATCAAATTCAAGTGTGGTTTTTCTGCCATTTCATTCACCTTTAAACATCAAATAATAACGAGATAAACCCGTTAATATATTCGACAAGATATTATTTAAACCTTATGATTTAGTCTTGAGGAAATTATGCGAGGTCCGCAAACTTTGCACACTAAATGAGGTGATCTATCCGCAGGTTCCCCTACGGATACCTTGTTATGACTTGGCCCT
>JBAMLQ010000001.1:1037-15073 GCA_039793505.1 Candidatus Micrarchaeia archaeon | reverse complement strand
TAAATAAGATTATTGTCAATGCTGCAAGCTCATTAAAGATAAAAATCCATGATGGAGGCACTTATATATGCATAGAGGGCCCGCGCTTCTCGACAAGGGCTGAGAGCAAGCTTTTTGCAAATGTTTTCAAAGCAGACATTATCGGCATGACTCTTGTGCCCGAGATAAACCTTGCTTGTGAGGCTGAGATGTGCTATTCTACGATAGGCATGATAACCGATTATGATGTATTCGCACAGGTTCCAGTAAGCACAGAAGAAATAAAGTACAATATGTCAAAAAACATCGAAAACACAAAAAAGATCCTCCTTAAGGTTATAGAAGATATAGATCCGCAAAATGAAAATGATTGCAACTGCTGCCACTCGCTTGACAATGCATTTATGTAGTTATTTGGCAAGCTCAACGTCAGACTTTTCGACAGTCTTCCTCTTTGCATGCGCGGCGAGCCTTACAGCCCTTTTTGCAAGTGTATATGCATACCTGTTTATAAGCCTTGAAAACTCTGAAACTGCGCTATCGCTCACTCTCACAGCACCAGATTCCTTCAGGATTTTCTTAACAGTAGATTCTGTTATTGCCACAGCCACACCAGTAAAGTATAATAAAAGAAAGCTTAAAATATTATTGTGAAAATCAGAAAGCTAAGCTATAGGGATTTTGAAGGCGTCTATTCCTTGACAAGTGATATATACGATGAAAACCCGAGTGCAACTTGGTTCTTTGGCAAGCCAAGCAGGGAGGAGATCGAAGCACTTGTAGGATATAAGCTTACAAAGATTAAGGATAAAGAGGCTGTAGACTACGTTGCCATATGCAAGGATAGGGTTGTTGGAGAGTGTGAAATTATAAAAGACGCTAACAACAACGGGTGGCTTGGCATCATCATTAAGAAAGGCTTCAGGAATAAGGGGCTTGGAAAAAGGTTGCTCCGCATGGCTATTGTCGGGGCAAGGAGGATAGAAGTAGAGAGTATATTCGCAGAAGTAGCCTATGAGAACAAGGCTATAAGCTTCTTCAAAAAGAACGGATTTGAGGTAAGAGGAATAGAAAACAGGGAAAAGGGCAAGATTGTACTTCTAGAGCTTGTTAAGAAGTAGGTATTGAGTAGTTGGCGATAAGATTCCCGCCGACCTGAGTTATATAGAATTTTTCAGAATAGCTTGCAGTTGGCGAAGTATATGTGACTTCCCAGACGCTTGTATAATTCTTCCCAAGAACTGAGGCATTTTTATAAAATAAGGCGCTTGCCGAAACGTTTGAATAGCCAAACCTATGTATATACTCCTGTGCGGCAGGAAATGAATAAATCCTTGTTATTGCGACTGGCGCAGCGGCGATTATGTAATTGGGGTTGTTTGCAAGGCCATGCACTATGCAATTGCTCGTATAGTTGTTCTCAACCCTTGAGACAAAGCCATACTTTGGGTAGTCAAATGAAAGGGCGTAGAAACTTGGACAAGGAGACGTGGCATTGTATATTACTGTAAGCAGGATGTGCCAGCTTCCTGGAAACTGCGACGGAGTTACATTAGTTACATTAACTACCGCATTTGGATTGGTATTCTTAATGTCACTTAATACCAAGCTTACGGCTTGTGATTCTGTAACAGATTGCGAGATTCCAAAATGCACAATCAGATAGTATATAATACCAAAAATTGCAACAAGAACTACAACAGCTATTATGCTCTTCTCCAGCAAGTCCATACTATTACAATATTGAAGATAAACATATAAAAATAGCGTTACCAGAGCTTCTTTAACCTACCAGGGCTTTTTCCTTTTATCGCCTCGTCTATCGAGTATCTCTTTACTATTAAGGCTTTAAGCTTCTCTACTTCGTTGAAATTCTTCTCCTTTGCGAGCCTTTCTGCCTGATTGAATTTGTTCGAATAAGCATTGTAAGCCATGACTGCAGATACTAGGGCGTCGCGCTCGTGCAGGTTTGAAAATCCAAGATTCTCGCTCATTCTTTTTTTCTTTTCTACGCTTATGTCTGCCCTTGGCAGATAGATCTGCGCTCCGAATATTGCCGCAAGCTTCCTCACCATATCGTCTGAATTTTTCTTGTCAAACCCCACTAAGATAGGAGTACCGTATCTTTCTATGGTTTCTATAAACCAGTTCATTCCTGCAAGCTTTTTCGAATCAAGGCCCAGCAAATTGCCTTGTAGGTCTAAACATGCGACAGCAGAAGTCTTTCCAGGATCTATTCCTACTATTATATACATCAATTCACTTGCAGAGCGTTGAGTTTGTAAAGCATATGCCGTTTGAAGCTGTCTCAGGCAGGGTAAGGTATTTGCAGTTCACAACGACAAATGGGGTTGCTGTTATGTTATAGTACTCTGCCAGCAGTGTTTGCCTGTTTATCAAGGTTGTTGAGTTAAGCATGCATGCACTTAAGGCATTCATGTTAAGCTTTGAGAACTTCGCTATTGTATAAAGAGTTTGGTTGCTCATATAATTGTTCGCGTAAAGTGAATTGAGGTTCGTTATGAAATTTGAGAAATTGCCCTGCTGCGAGGCGCAGAGTATATACTTTCCGAGCCACTCGGCGTTTGCCTCGCCATACCTCGATGCTATGAGGCTTGTATACGCGCCGAACAAAACCTTGACAGAAACATTTATGTTGCCTCCGAATTCCTGCTCGAGCTTGGTTATGTATTCAAGGCTGTATATTGAGCCAGGCGCATAAGGGTCTATGAACCAGAAGAGCTTTACCGGCTGTTCAGGGCTGCAGGCAAATTTTCCAGGCATATCTATTACGCCAGGGTATACCACCTGATAGTTTAGGATCCTGCTGGGCGAGACTGTCTGAAGGTAAGCGCGTGCAAGTGTAAGATTGGAATCATAGATTACAAATGAGGCATAAAATGTTTTGTTAGTTATAGGATCTATTATAGGCACATTTACGAACCATTCTTTAGATGAAGGGGCATAAGAAGCCTTGACAGATGTTATGTTTGAATAGAAAGGCAGGTATACGCCAAGCGAGGTATTTGCATTTATGAAGTTGTAGCTTGCAAGGACCTTTTCCGTATAGTTTAAAACCTCCCCCACATTATGAATAGGCTTGCTCATGTTTATCTCGTTGGCGCAGTAGCCTGAGCATGAGGTAGAGTTGGTCTGATTAATTATTAGCGTAGGCTTTGAATAAGATATTATTGCTAGCAATGTTACCAGTATAGCTACAAGTACTATAAGCGCTATGTGTATATTGTCCAAGCCACCAAGTTTTCCTATCGGCCTTATCACAATCTGGGGCTCCTTCCTTTTTTTATCCATTGAACCACATTGAAAGCGGGCCTGACGGGATTTTCATGAGCATTTTGAACCCGCGACCATCACCTTAGGACGGTGCTGCTCTATCCAAGCTGAGCTACAGGCCCACCATTATATTTGGCTGTTTAACTTTAAAATTGTTTTCATTATTTTATTAGATTTGCTAGATCCTTTCAAGAGGAGTTATGCCAAGGAGAAGGAGCATGTTCTTTATAACTTGCCTGGTCGAATCGACTATTGCAAGCCTTATGCCAACGGCGTTGCTTTTGAGAACGGGCATCGCTTCGTAAAACTTGCTGAAAAGGGATGAGAGCTCAAGAAGATAATCAGATATTATGTTTGGCCTAAGTTCATTGCACGCCTTCATGACATAATCTGGCATTAAGCCAAGAAGCTTGATAAGTTTGAAGTCATATCCTCTGGTGAGCTTTGAATAATCTACCTCGAAATTCGCACTTCCTGCTTTCTCGATTATCTTGGAGGCCCTTGCATAGGTATACATGCAGTATGGGCCTGAGTTTGCCTCAAAATTGAGCGCCTTTTCCCAAGAGAATATTGTCTTCTTCTCAGGAGAAGACCTTAAGAATTCAAACCTTATCGCCCCAAGAGCAACTTCATTTGCGATCTTTTCCCTTTCTTCGCTTGGCATGTCCTTTACAAACTCCATCGCCTTTGACTTTACCTCGCTCAGAAGGTCATCTGCAGTGTAGTTCTTGCCTTTGCCTATCCAGCCGCCGCTTCTTCCATGCAGGCTCCCTTCTTCAAGCTCCACCTCCCCATATGAAAGGTGCACAAGATTCATTGCCTTCTCTTCATATCCTGCAACTGCGAGAAGCGCTTTTAGCATAAGCTGCTCATGCTGCTGCGCAGAGCCGATCACATTTATTACAATATCCGCATTTCCAAATGGCATCTCCTTGCCGAGCGACGAGGTTGTATAAAGCATTTCCCCATTAGGCTGCCTAATAAATTCCTCGAAAAGAAAGTCGCCTTTTATTATGCCGAATTTCCACATATGGAAGGCGAGGTCTTTTGCAAGGTACGTTGCTGTGCCATTGCTCCTTACCAATACTTTCATACTCTCTTCAAGGTTTTTGAGCTCGCTGAAAATGCTCCCAAGCTTTTCAAGATTTGCCACAAGGCAGTTTGCATATTTGCCTGAAGAGGGCTTCTCTATCGCTCCGCCTTTGCTTGCTTGCTCAAGCGCTCTCTCCAAAAGCTTAGCCCTTACAATGTCGCTTTCCCATACAAGAATATCATGGTAGCACCTGTAGTTGAAGGCAGTCTCGTACTGCGCCTTCACGCAGTTTTCCGCAAACTCCCTGCTGAGCCTTGCTTCGCTTGTAGAGCTGTCCTCCATTTTCTTCAAAAGCGCATTTATCTCGCTTGAAATGTCCCTCTCTTTCATCACATTGTTTACCTTCACATACTCTTCCCCGAGCCACTGATCGAACTTCTTGTCTGGCTTATCGCCAAGGTTGAGGTATCCCCATAAGCTCTCTGCTACTTGCAAGCCCAAGTCATCGATATAATCTTCCCTTTCAACATTGTAAGAACAAAATGAGAGTATTCTTGCTATCGAATCGCCGAGAAGCGCATTTTTCAAATGGCCGATATGCCAAGGCTTGTTTGGATTAACGCTTGGGTATTCTACAATTACTTTCTTGCCTTCGCCCGCCTCGGACCTGCCATACTTCTCTCCAAGGCTTCTTACGCTTTCTATTACGAGCTTTGCATAAGCGCTTTCATCTACAAATGCATTTAAATAGCCGTCAAGCTCCTTTATCTCCTTTATCAGCTTGCCGCCCCCGAGATGCTTCATTAGCTCAGAAGCAATTATATGTGGAGCAGTTTTCCTCTCACGGGCGAGCCTGAATGCAATTGATGAGCTTATGTCACCAAATTCCTCCTTTGGCGTTGAGAGCGTCGCGTGTATTTCTTTCTTGTCCACTTTTAACCCAAGCCCAGCAACGGCTTCTTCGATTATTGAGACAAATTCTTCCTTGAGCTCTGAATAAGGATTCAAGAAATCAACCTGTCAAATTCCCTCATGACATTAGGTATTTTCTCGACAATATCTTTTGCAACCATGTGGTTGCCCTTTTCAATATATAAGAGTTCGCCTATCTTTGAATGCAGGTATGCGCCTGCTGCGGCAGCTTCAAATAGGTCTGAGCCAGAAGCAGCAAATCCGGCTATTATGCCAGAGAGCACGTCGCCGCTTCCCATTGTTGAAAGATTCGATGTGCTTGCCCTGTTTATCTTGATCTTTTCTGGGCTTGCTATTATAGTGTTGTGGCCCTTTAGCAATACAATTATTCTTTTTTCTTCTGCAAGTTTTCTAGCTGCAACAGCTCTCTCATACATGGTAGAGCCATCTTCATGCTTGAGCTTTATTCCTGAAAAGCTCTCAAACTCCTTGTCGTGTGGCGTTATCAAAAGAGAGCCCCGCTTGCCTTTTGCAGAAATGTCTGCAATTGCACTGATGCCATCTGCATCGACAATTACCTTTTTGCCCAGAGAAATGGCATAAGATACGATCTTTTTGCATGCTTGCTGCGCTTTCTTCTCCTTTGTTATCCCCATGCCGATTGCTATCGCATCAGCCCTTTCAATCTCTTTTTTAAGGGAGTTATTGAACATTATGTAATCCTTTCCCAAAGGTCTTACAATCTGATTTTGCGAGATTGACCTTACTGCATCTATTATGGACTGGGGAGTGAACAATACAGCATATCCTGCGCCTGTGCGCAATGCACCTACTGCGCTTGCAGAAAGAAGCGCGTGCACTGGAGCGCTATGGTAGACACGGCTTCCACCCACTATTACTGCAAGACCCCTGTCCCTCTTGTTCGCATACACGCTTATGGGCTTTGAAGCAAGGTAAAGGTCGCCGGGGCCTGTGAAAAGCTCGGCATCTAGAGGTATGCCTATGTCTGCAACAACCACATTCTTAACGCCTTTGAGCACGTCCTTTTTCTTATGGAATGTTATTGTATAGTCTGCCTTCACATATTCGCTTCCACCTATGCCTGTTGGCAGATCAATCGCGACTATTTTCTTTCCGGAAGCATTAATCATTTGCACAGCCTCTTTGAATATGCCCTTTAGCTCGCCCTTGAATCCGGTGCCAAAGATCGCGTCTATTATAAGGTCACTCTTCTTTATCGAGGCTTCCAACTCCTCTCTATCCATATCCTCATAATACGAGAGCTTTATGAAAGGCGTTTTAGATACGTATGAAAAATTGGAGAGCGCGGGGCCAGAACGCATCTCCTTGCCCATTGCTATTACTTCTACACTGTGGTCTTTGCAAAGCATGCGCGCTGCTGCGAATCCATCGCCACCATTATTTCCTGTGCCGCAGAAAAAGAGGATATTATTTGCGTCTATTTTATCCCTAACAAAGTTGGCAACGGCAGAGCCTGCATTTTCCATAAGCTGCTGAGAGGATATGCCAAGCGCAGAACAGTTGAGATCTATTGCATGCATCTCCTCTGCACTAACAGGCTCGTTTTTTGCAAACTCTTTTAGATTTTGCATAATTATTATTCTATGTCAAACATTAAAATTCTTTGTCTGGTGGTTCCATACCGAAGGTTTACAAACAGAAAAATGGCAAATATATAATATATCTTCCTTACGAAGTAGTAAATGCACTTAATCTTAAAGAAGATGATGAACTAGACTTCTTCAAGTTCGGGAGCAACTCCTTTATAATGGCGAAGAAAGAGGATATAGCTGCACTCCTGAGCAGAGGCATGCAAAATAAAGCAGAGCAAATGCAAGCTGGCTATGAGCTAGGCAACAAGGAGATAAGTGTCTTAAAAAAGCTTGACACGCTGCGCTACAACATGAGAAACAGGCAAAACGTAGAAAAGATACTTAATGACGATGAGAAAAAGATACTCGGCAACTTGATGAAGAGGAATATAGTGAAGCTTTATTCCAAGGAAGAGGGCAAACCTGAGCTTTACAGCATATCAAAAGAGATTTATGACAGGTTCCTGATGAGGAAAAAAGCTGGAGGGGGAGAAAGAGAAGAAAAAGAAGAAGAGGTAAAAAGCGTAGATGCCGGATTAAGGAGAGGGGCGCTAGGCTCAAACTTGGAAAAATACGGCTTGGAGCAGGAGAATGTAAAAAGGCTGGAGGAGAAGGGCTATTTGGTTGTGCCTACTGAGGCTGAGGCGGCAAGCATATCGCTTGCGCTTGAAGAAAGCATAAGGCAAGGCATGGTGCTCGGCATAAGGGCTTTCAACAAAAAATTCTACATAATGCTGAGGCCGTTTTTTGAGAAATACAGCATGCAGATAGTGAAGATGCTGGAAGGAGGCGAAGCTAAGGTTGAGGATGTTGCAAAAAGGCTGGGCATTGATGAGGAAGCGGCTAGGGGAATACTTTACCTTCTTGCTGAAAGCGGAGATGTAAGCGAGAAGAAGAGGGATCTGTTTGTATTGATATAGCTAGTGCATTAGCAAGAAGTGATCGAATATCAATATTATTATTGCGATGAGAGCAACAGCTATAAGAACAAGCTTTGCACTAACTTTAGGCCCCTTTTCAGGAGCATCGTAAAAGCTCAGTATTCCGGCCTGTGTTTGCGGTGTGCCTAGCGTAGCCATATTCTCACTTAATATATGTACGATGCTTTTTTATACTTTATACCTAGCCAACAAATATGGGCCTCTTTGAAAGGAGCATAGGCAAAGAGTTGTCGGCTTTTGGCATGCCCTTGCACTTTTCATTTATTTCATTCACTATCTGCTCTATTGTCATCTCTTTCTTCTCCTTCTCAGCCCTGAGCCTTACCGAAAGTTTTCCTGAGCTCAGCTCTTTGTCTCCTACAACACATATGTATGGAACCCAGCTCTGCTCAGCGTTAAGGACCTTTTTGTCTAGCGTGCTTGGGGTATCATCTATGTCTACCCTTATTCCGCTAGCCTTGATATTCTTTGCAATTTCGACGCACTTCTCGACGTGCTTGTCAGATATTGGAAGGAGCCTTATCTGGATAGGCGAAAGCCAAAGAGGCAAAGAAGGCACCTTGCCGTTTTTCTCGTCCATGGCTGCGAATTCAAGCAAAGCGTATATTACCCTTTCTATCGCTCCGCTCGGCGAGCAGTGCAAAAGGATGGGGTATTTTTTCTTGCCCTCACTGTCTACGTATGTGATCTCATACCTCTTTCCGTTTTCATGATCAACCTGCACCGTCGACAAGGCTGCAGCCTTGTCCATTGTATCCATTATTTTGAACTCAAACTTTGGATCAAAGTATGCATACCTGAAGTTCCACATCTCTATCAAGGCAGGCTTTTTGAGGAGGTTCTTCACTATGCCCTCTATAAATTCTCTGTTTTCCTTCCAAAATGCCTCAGTAAACCTGATTGCAGCCTCGTATTGCTCACTCCTTATTCCTATTTGCGAGAGTATCTCCTGGCTAAACTTGAACTGGTTTTCGAACTCCTTCTTTGCTTGCTCCAAATCAGTGCAGAGGGTGTGCATATCAGGCATTGTAAAGCTCCTTAGCCTCTTTAATCCTACAACCTCCCCGCTCTTCTCCCTCCTGAAGCTGTATCTTGTAAGCTCATAGAACCTGAAAGGAAGCTGCTTGTATGATATGGTTGCATCATGCATAAGCAGGAACTGGCCAAAATCTGCAGAGAATCTGAGGAAGAAATCCTTGTCATCTGACCTTACTATATAATGCCTTGCTGGGAACCTGTTTAGATATTCTTTCAGTGCTGGATGGCCATAATCATACATTATAGGTGTTTCAAGCTCAACAGCACCGTATTCTATTACCTTCCTTGTTACAAACTGCTCAAGAAGTGATTTTATAAGCCTGCCGTTCGGATAATACCTCATGTTGCCTGCATCTGAGCCGGGCTCATAATCGACTAGCTCAAGCCTGCGCATTAGCTTAACATGCGCCGGGACTTGCTGGTAAGCCCTTACCTTGCTCATCTCATAAGCGGCAAATTTCCTTAAATTTTCATGCCCTTTGAAATCGAACTTCTCAACCGGCGTTAGCACGCCACGTTCGTCAAGTATGTACCATGTAGATACGACCTTCTCCTCCTGTTTAAGGGCTTCTGATACTTCTTCCTCTTTCTTAATCTCTTTAGCCTCGCCCTTTGCCTGCTCTTTTGCTTTTGCGCTCAGGCCATATGTTCTAGACTGCTCTGCAAGGGGGTAGCCCTTTACATCGAGCGAGAGGCTCTTGTTCCATCCGAATGGCGCAGAGACAAGCTCTATCCCCTTTGGTACCCTTTCCCGCATCTTCTCAAGTATAGCCAAGGCTTTTTGTGGCTCCTCAAGATTATTGCTCAGATGCGCAAACGGGTATATTACAAGCCTCTTCCTTTTTATCTGCTTCATGAACTTCAGTGCATCATCTATCGCCTCTTCTGCCGCTTGCTCGTCATCTCCTTTTTCTATAGAAACAAGAAGAACAAGCGCATCATCAATGCTTTTCTCTTTCTCCTCGCTCTTTTCAAAGACCTTCGACTCAGGCTCTATAAGCCTATATTTTATATTGTTCACATCAAGTTGCAATATCCTCATAGTATCAGCTTAGATTTATTATCCAGGCTATAATTTTAAACTTAATGTCTAAAAGCCCTCCCCATCCTTCTCGCCTTCAGCGGTCTCATATACATGTAGAGCAGAAATAGCATTACAAGCGTAAAAGCAAGCACGACAAAAAAGGAGATGAGCTTGTATGAATTTATCTTTGCAAGCTGCACGCTTGCGAGCTCTTTTGCCTTCAATGCATATGCAACGGCCGTGTCTGGAGAGACGTTGTAAAGCTTTGTGGCATTGCTCAAATATGAATAAGCTCCATCGAGGTGCGGATAAAATATTATGTAGCCGCTCTCATTTACAGCATTGACATAAGAGATTACTCCACTTATTATTGCATTCGCCTGCTGTGGAGTATAGCTCTGTTGTGCGAGAGTTTGAAGGAGCACAAATCCAAATGCTGATGCCAATAAAAATTTCATATAAAAATATAGGAAAAGAAAAAATAAAAAGGAATCAGAGGTTCACATCTATGTTGAGCTCCTTTTTGAGCTCCCTGTACCTGTTCCTTATTGTTACCTCTGTAACTCCAGCTACATCCGCAACCTCTTTCTGCGTTCTCCTCTCCCCTATCAAGGCGCCTGCTATGTATACGGCAGCTGCCGACACGCCGGTAGGGCTCCTTCCACTTACAAGGCCCTTTTTCATTGCCTGCTTGAGAAGTGCTACCGCTTTTTCCTGCGCTTCGCCGCTTAGCTTAAGAGCAGCGACATACCTTGGCACATAGCTTATAGGGTCTGTGAGAGGAATCTTCAGGTTGAGCTCATGGGATATTACCCTATATGCCCTTCCAATCTCCTTCTTTGGCACTCCTGAGATCTGTGCAATCTCGTCGAGAGTTCTTGGCATGCCTGCGCTCCTGCAGGTTGCATAGAGAGCTGCATTCACCACTGTCTCTATAGGCCTGCCCCTTATCAAATTGTTCTTTACGCACTGCCTGTACAAGAGAGCTGCGCTCTCCCTTATATTCTCTGGCAAGCCGAGATAGCTTGCTACCCTGTTGAGCTCAGGCAATGCTATAAGGTAGTTCCTTTCGCTTGAGCTAGCTATGCTTGCGCGCTTGTGCCACTTCCTCATCCTGTAGAGCTGCGCCTGTCTCTTTGATGGAAGCCTTGCGCCGCGGATGTCCCTGTTGTACATATCTATTTCAGTTACAAGCCCCTTGTTCGGCTTCATGTATTTTATAGGCGCGCCTGTCCTTGCCCTTGAATTTCTTTGGTCAGTATCAAAAGCACGCCATTCTGGGCCCGTATCTGTGACATTCTCTTCTATTACTAAACCGCAGTTGTTGCATACAAGCTCGCCCTTTTCAGCATCATATATAATATCTGTGCTTCCGCAGCTTGGGCATCTAAGAGGCTCATTAGTGGCATTTATACGAGCTTCTGAGATTTCATGCTCATGAGTAGGTGCTTCTTCGCTAGCCACATTCTTCTCTGCCACCTCTTTAGGAATAGGCTTTGATACAACCTTCGGCTTGAGCGCCTTTTTTGCCTTTTTCGTCTTCTTCTCGATTTTCTTACTCATCTCACCACCTAAAAGCATCAATTTTTTGAGAAAAATTTTTAAACTTTACTAAAAAAAGTAATAGTATAAGTATATAAGAAGATATTTAAATCTTTCGGTCTGGGAACGGGGATTTGCCTACTTCTTTTTATATTACTCGCTGATTCTGTGCTTTGTGACTTAGCCTTAGCAGAACAATTAAGATATTTAAGCTTTAAAAATAAAAAAGTAGATACTTCTTTGGTGTAAAGATGTATGATTCTGGTATAGAAGAAAAGCTTCTCAAGGAGTGGGAGAAAGAAGGTTTGTATAAATTTGATAGGAATTCGAGCAAGCCACTATATGTAATAGATACTCCACCCCCTTACACGAGCGGTGTTCTACACATGGGCCATGCGCTAAGCTACTCCTTCATCGACTTCATAGCCAGGTACAAGCGCATGAAGGGCTACAATGTTTATTATCCGCAGGGTTGGGACACAATGGGCTTCCCCACCGAGAGGGCTGTGGAGAAGAAATATGGAAAAGGCCTTTCAAGGGAGGAATTTATTGCAAAGTGCGAGGAAACCTCGGTAAATAATATTGCAGCAATGAAGAAGCAGATGCTCAGACTCGGCTTCTCGATGGACGAGTCGCTCGAATATATAACAATGTCAAAAGATTACAAAAGAAGGGTACAACTTTCTGTACTGCTCATGTATGATAAAGGCTTGGTCTACAAGGGCGCGCATACAGTATACTGGTGCCCATATTGCCACACTGCAATAGCTAGGGAGGAGACAGAGGATAGGGAGGAGAAGACAAAGCTGAACTATATAAATTTTGAGCTAAGCGATGGTGGAAAGATTGCTATTGCAACGACAAGGCCCGAGCTTCTGCATGCGTGCGTCGCAATAATGGTAAATCCAAAAGATGAGAGGAACAAGAAATATATAGGCAAGAAGGCGATTGTGCCGATATTCAACAGGGAGGTAGATGTTATAGGAGATGAAGATGTCGAGATGGATTTTGGCACAGGGGCAGAGATGGTCTGCACCTTTGGCGACAAGGATGACCTTGTAATGTTTCATAGGCACAAGCTAAGCGAAATAAAGGCGATAGATGAAAATGGCAGGCTTATTAATGCTGGCAAATATACAGGATTAAGTGTAGAGGATGCAAGAAGCGCGATAATAAGCGACTTAAAAGAAAAAGGTGCATTGGTAAAGCAGGAGGAGATACTGCATACGGTAAAGATACACGATAGGTGCGAGCACACTATAGAGCTGCTTTCCAGCGAGCAGTGGTTTATGAAAACAAAAGAGTTCGCGGAAAAGATAAAAGAGCAGGCAAATAAGATAAAATGGATCCCAGAGTTCACAAAAAAATACCTCGAGGATTGGGCAGACCACATAGACTGGGACTGGGTTATAAGCAGGCAGAGGGTATTTGATACGCCACTTCCTTTCTGGAAATGCGAGAAATGTGGCTATGTGGTGCCTGCAAGCAAAGATAAGCTGCCTGTTGACCCACGTACAGATAAGCCTCCAGTTGAGAAGTGCCCAAAATGTGGCGGCAAGCTTGTTGGAGAAACATCCACATGCGATGTCTGGGTCGATTCCTCGATAAGCCCGATGGTAATAGCAGGCTGGCCTGATGACAATGAATTTTTCAAAAAGGCATTCCCAGCAAGCATAAGGGTGCAGGGCACTGAGATAATAAGGACATGGGCTTTTTATACAATCTACAGGGCGTGGGCCCTCACAGGGGAGATACCATTCAATGAACTCTTTATACACGGGCTTGTGCTTGGCCCAGACAATAGGAAGATGAGCAAGAGCTTTGGCAATGTAGTCTCGCCAGAAGAGACTATAAAAAGCTACTCTGCAGATTCGCTCAGGATGTGGGGCGCTCTGAGCGGGGCAATAGGCAGGGACAGACCTTTGATCATGAAGGATGTAAAATATGCCCACAGCTTCATAAACAAGCTCTTCAACTCTTTTGAATTTATAGAGAAGGCGCTAGAAGGATACGAAGAGAAGGCGGAGAAAGAGTATAGTGAGATAGACCTTTGGCTCCTGAGCAGGCTAAATAGAGTAATAAAGAATGTAGGCAAGGCTTATGAAGAGTTTGACTTCATGCCATTGTCAAACATGCTCATCGATTTTTACTGGCACGAATTCTGCGACTTTTATATAGAGGATGTAAAGCACATCGTATATGGAAGCGATAATAGGAGGAAGCAGGCAGTCCAAGATGTATTGTACAAGACAATTGAGTCTACATTAAGAATGCTTGCACCAATAATACCCTTTGCCACAGACTACCTGTACAGGAAGCTGAAGAAGAAGAGTGTGCACATTGAGAGCTTCCCAGAAGCAAATGAAAAAATGATAAGCGATGAGGCTGAAGAAAACGGGGCTTACGTAAACGAGATAATAAGCTATATAAGGCGCGAAAAAAGGTCAAACAAACTTGCGCTCAACTATCCATTAACAGCAATTATTATAAATATTCCTGAGAAATATTATAAGCTTGTAGAAAGAAACAGAAGCGAGATAGGACAAATCTGCAAGGTTGAAAAAATAGACATAAATACTGCTGGTGAGCTTTCTGTAGAAATTAAATTTTAGTGATTCAATGGCGAAATTGCATACGAAAGGAAAGGGAAAATCCAACTC
>JBAMLQ010000001.1:0-1027 GCA_039793505.1 Candidatus Micrarchaeia archaeon | reverse complement strand
ATCGCCTGGCGCGTATGCTGCTTGGCGATGATTGGACAAATCCTCAAAGAGAAGTATGGCGTTAAATATATTAGGCAGATATTTGGCAGGAGGCTAGGGGAGATTCTCGAAGAGAAAGGCCTGCTCCCGCAACTGCCACAGGACCTGCTAGACCTCATGAAAAAGGCAGTGAATATGCGCTCGCACCTGGAAAAGAATCACAAGGATGTGCACAACAAGATAAGGCTTGCGAGGGTTGAATCAAAGATATGGCGCCTGACAAAGTATTACAAGAAAGAAGGAGTTCTTCCAAGCGACTGGAAATATGATCCAAAAGAGGCAGCTTTACTTATCAAAGGTGAGTGATTGGCTTTGCAGAAAGGAGAAAAGTGGAAAAACAAAAAATGGTTCAATATTTATACTCCAAAAACACTTGGTGAAAA
Organism: Candidatus Micrarchaeia archaeon; assembly: GCA_039793505.1. Taxonomy (GTDB): domain Archaea; phylum Micrarchaeota; class Micrarchaeia; order Micrarchaeales; family CABMGC01; genus JAGDYD01. Next base: position 605 of record JBAMLQ010000001.1, on the reverse strand, counting down.
TGTAATAGGAGAGATGCCTGCAAATGATGAAAAAGCAGTCATCAACAGAGTCATCAAGACAAATCTCTCTTGGATTACACAGAATCCACAACATTCTTTTATGAATATCGGGTTGAGGGTTACAGACGTAAGCGAAAATGCAGCGCACACCAAAGTAGATTATATAGAAGGTAGCTACAGCTATCTTCATTCGCTTGTAAAAAGGTACAGCACCGCCATATATACTGTAGACAAAGTGAAGGACAAGGATGGCAATGATATAATACTAAAGCTTATCGCTGTTACAATGCAAAGAGTGCCAACCCCAAAGAAGAAAGGAATAAGGGCTGAGCTTATAAAATTTGGCAAGGAATATGTTTCTTCAATGACTTCTGCAGAGCTTATAAAATCTATTATAGAGGGAAGCCTTCAAGCTGAAGGCAGAAAAAGGGCAAACAAGATAGCTCCAATAAGCAAGCTTGAAGTAAAGAGGATAGAATTCTAATTATTTTTTGCGTGCTACAAGGATGTAGTATGCAAGGGCTATTATTAATATGGCCACCACAATTGCATAGGATCCTGACATTTACATTTATTCACCTCGTCAAACGCGAAACAGTCACATT